>CANRZC010000047.1 GCA_947644185.1 uncultured Acetatifactor sp. | reverse complement strand
GCTTTGCTCAAGGTAAATGTGGTCTCATAGGCAAAATCATTCTCCATAAGCTTGGTGGCCATCAATTCATTGTCCCGGTAATAGGGATCTGGCATCAGGTTCGCCTCAAGCAGCGTGCTGTACACTGTGGATGGAACCTTTGTGTCAATAGGGGTATTGGGAATATGGTAAATGTTCTCTCCCAGTACAGTCAATGTCCAATTGTCCTTTAAATGCATTGCTACCATTTTGTCTCTCCTTCTTATCTTAATCTCTTTGTTGGCCTGTCCTTCCCAACATAAAGTCCCTAAGCTTTTCGCCCATAGATCCGTCCCTTGAGCCAATGATAGAAGCCGGAAAACAGCTTGCTCTCTGCCATGGCGCTGCGCAGAGGCCCCAGACTGCAGGCCATCATGGCCCGATACCGAAACAGCTCCTGCCTGCTCATATATTTCCCCGTAATCTCCCTGTGCTCCTGTCTGTCCCGCTGTCTATTCTCCCGCTTCTCCGAAAAACCTCCGCCCTCATAGACAGCCACGGGAAAATCCATGTGCAGCATCTTCGCCTTCGCTCGGTAATAGCACCAGAGAAAGTGATCATAATCCGCCCGGATTCGGTACTGCTGATCATAGGGCTTCTCTTTGCACAGGGCTGCGCTGTAAAAGCAAGACTGGTGACAGGGAATATTGCGGTAGCAGGTAAAACCTGTGATCCTGGGAGCCGATGCAATGGTGACGCCATTTTTCTCCCCGCAGGTATCTCCGTATAAGATCAGCCTGTCCATATCTGTTCCCGCTTTTTTCTCCTGCTCCAGAAGCTGTCTCGTCCGTTCCAGGACCCTTTTGTCCGCCAGCAGGTCTCCGCAATTTAAGAATAATAGGAAATCCCCAGTAGCATAGGACACCGCCTGGTTCATGGCATCATAAATGCCCCTGTCCTTTTCCACAAAAATTTTAACCTTTTCCCCGTTGGGTATATTATCCTTCTCCTGCTGCCACCTTTCCACGGAGCCGTCTGTGCTGCCTCCATCCTTCAATATTACGTCAAAGTCCTGGCACCCCTGTCCCAATATGCTGTCTAACGTGGCCTTTAGTTTTTCCCCAGGATTCAGACATACAGTAATCACAGATAGTTTCATATCATATCCTCTTGCTGCACACTGCCAGCGTGCAGTTCTGTCCATTTTTCGCCTTACACAAGGCATTGCATTTTCACCTGGCTACATTATAGTTCATGTCCTCCCAATCTTCAATACTATTTGTAGCAAATAAAATGGGAAACCGCTTTTTGCACGGTTTCCCATCTGCATTTTGGATACTATATCATTTCTTCTGGCCAGTAAAATTCCTCATTGCACTGTAAGACCCGAATACCCCATGAGACTTTCGTCCACAGCTCTGGCAGCCTCTCTGCCCTCGCGGATGGCCCAGACCACCAGGGACTGTCCCCTGTGCATATCCCCAGCCACAAACACGTTCTCTTTGTTTGTCTGATACTTTCCAGCTTCGGTCTTCACATTGGTCCTCTCGTTCAGCTCCACCCCGAAGCTTTCCGCCACATAGCTTTGGGCTCCCAGAAAGCCCGCTGCGATGAGAACAATATCCGCAGGAAGAGTCTGTTCACTGCCTGGTACTTCTCTCATAGCCATGCGCCCTGTGGCCGCATCCTTTTCCCAGGATAGCTTTACTGTCTTCACTGCTGTCAGCTTCCCGTCCTTATCTTTTACAAATTCCTTCACGGTGGATTCATAGATTCTGGGGTCATGTCCATATACTGCAATGGCCTCCTGCTGACCATAGTCCGTCTTACAGATTTTAGGCCACTCTGGCCAGGGATTGTCCTGGGCACGCTTATCCGGCGCCTTTGGCATCATCTCAATCTGTGTCACGGTTTTTGCCCCATGCCTAATGGCAGTGCCCACACAGTCATTTCCGGTGTCCCCGCCCCCTATGATAACCACATTTTTGTCTTTTGTATCCACATATGCCTTATCTGCAAAGTCAGAGTCCAGCAGGCTCTTTGTGTTGGCTTTTAAAAAGTCCACTGCAAAATAAATCCCCTGGGCATCCCTGCCAGCCACCTTGATATCCCTGGGGTTGGAGGCACCGCAGGCTAAAACCACTCTGTCAAACTCCCGCAATAGCTGTTCAGCTTTCACGTCTTTTCCCACATCTACGCCGGTGGCGAAGACAACCCCCTCTTCCTCCATCACTCTGCGCTTCCTGTCCACAATCTGCTTCTCCAGCTTCATATTGGGAATTCCATACATCAATAGGCCCCCAATCCGGTCTGAGCGCTCATACACTGTCACCGAGTGTCCTCTCTTGTTGAGCTGGTCAGCCACCGCAAGGCCTGAAGGACCGCTGCCCACCACAGCCACCTTCTTCCCTGTGCGCACTTTAGGCGGTTTTGCAGCCGCGTATCCCTGCTCATAGGCATACTCAATAATGGCATACTCGTTCTCTTTCGTGCTCACCGGCTCCCCGTTGAGCCCACAGGTGCAGGCTGCCTCGCACAGCGCCGGACACACCCTGGATGTAAACTCTGGAAAGCTATTGGTCTTCTTCAGCCGATTGTAAGCCTGCTCCCAATTCCCCATGTACACCAGATCATTCCACTCCGGCACCAGATTGTGCAGAGGGCATCCGCTGGCCATGCCGCAGATCATCATCCCTGCCTGGCAGAATGGTACCCCACACTCCATGCACCGGGCTCCCTGGAGCTGCTGCTTTTCCCTTGGCAGATGCTCATGAAACTCGTTAAAATGTTTGATTCTCTCTCTGGGCTCCTGGGCCCTGCTCACTTCCCTCTCATATTCCATAAAACCTGTCGGCTTTCCCATTTCTCCATTCCTCCTTTAAATGTCCATCCCCCTGCGCTTTACACCATCCGCCACTAGAACTAACCCCTGTAAAACCAGCCGCAAGACAGGCGGGTGGGGCCGGGGCTCTTTGCCCGAGCACAAGAGGGCGCCCTTAGACCGGCGGTGAAATCCACTGCTTACGAAGACTTGGACACGGTACTTTCGTGTCCTAGTCGAAGTTAGCAGTTAGTTCACCATAGGCGAAACATAGAATTTCTTAGGCTGCGTTCTTTGCAGCCTTAGAGATTCTTTTCGCCTTGCGTTGCCCGGGCCGGGCAAAGAGCCCCGGCCCCGCCCGCCGTCCCATAGCGCCCCAGTCAACCCCTTCCAGAATCCCCGGGACCCTTTCCAGCTATTGATTAGCTCTCCGTCTTCGTATTCGCATAAAAAGCCTCAATCTGCGCCTGCTCCGCGCTCAGCCCCTTCTCCTCCATCTGCACAATGGTCTTCATAACCCGCTCGTAATCATGGGGAATGATCTTCTTAAATTTCGGTAAGTAGGCCTCAAAATGCTCCAATATCTCCTTGGCTTTGGCAGAGTTCGTAGCAGTCACATGCTCCTTGAGCATGTCTTTCAGCTCCAGCACATCATATTTGGAGGTCAGCTCTCCAGAAGACACCATCTCCTTGTTCAGTCGCTTGTAAAGATCATTTCCCTCGTCCAGCACATAGGCGATACCACCGCTCATGCCTGCGGCAAAGTTCTTTCCAGTGCTGCCCAGCACCACCACGCGCCCTCCAGTCATGTATTCGCAGCCATGGTCGCCTACACCCTCCACCACTGCTGTGGCGCCAGAATTGCGCACACAGAAACGCTCGCCGGCCACGCCGTTGATAAAGGCTTTTCCACTGGTAGCTCCGTACAGGGCTACATTTCCAATGATGATATTCTCACTGGCCTCAAATCTGCTTCCCTTGGGTGGATATACAATCAGCTTCCCCCCGGACAAGCCCTTGCCAAAGTAGTCATTGCTGTCCCCCACCAGCTCCAATGTTAATCCCTTCGGAATAAATGCGCCGAAGGACTGTCCGCCTGCACCTCTGCACAGTATCCGGTAGGAATCCTCCTCCAGCTCATCTCCCAGCCGCTTTGTGATCTCGCTTCCTAAAATCGTCCCAAAGGTACGATCTGTGTTAGACACTTCTACCTCCAGGCTTCTCTTCTGTCCTGCATCCATGGCTTTTTTCAGTTGCTTTAGGAGAATTCTCTCGTCCATGGTCTTCTCCAGCTGGAAGTCATATACCTGCCTGGGGTCAAAGGTCATCCTCTGCTTAGAGCCCTCATAGGGATTGGAGAGAATCTGTGTCAAGTCAATCTGGGCCTGCCTCCCGGTGAGCCCATCCCGTACTTTCAGCAAATCTGTCCGCCCTACCAGTTCATCTACGCTGCGCACCCCCAATTCTGCCATATATTCCCGCAGCTCCTGGGCAATAAACCGCATGAAGTTCTCCACATATTCCGGTTTTCCCCTGAAATTCTTCCGCAGCTCTGGGTTCTGGGTAGCTACTCCCACCGGACAGGTGTCCAGATTGCAGACTCGCATCATGACACAGCCCATGGTCACCAGGGGCGCAGTGGCAAATCCGAACTCCTCCGCCCCTAAAATAGCTGCAATGGCCACGTCCCTGCCGCTCATAAGCTTGCCGTCAGTCTCAATGCGCACCTTGCCCCGGAGACCATTTTGAATCAATGTCTGGTGGGTTTCTGCCAGTCCCAGCTCCCAGGGAAGCCCTGCATTGTGAATAGAGCTTCTGGGAGCCGCACCGGTGCCGCCGTCATAGCCGGATACCAATATCACCTGGGCCCCGGCCTTTGCCACACCTGCCGCCACAGTTCCCACACCGGACTCCGATACCAATTTCACAGAGATCCGCGCCTCTTTGTTGGCATTCTTCAAATCATAGATCAGCTGTGCCAAATCCTCAATGGAATAAATATCATGGTGGGGTGGCGGGGAAATCAGAGAGACCCCCGGTGTGGAATGCCTGGTTTTGGCAATCCATGGGTACACCTTTCCCCCAGGCAGATGACCGCCTTCCCCAGGCTTCGCACCCTGGGCCATTTTGATCTGAATCTCCTTTGCGCTGACCAGATACCGGCTGGTGACACCGAAGCGCCCACTGGCCACCTGCTTGATAGCGGAGCATCTGTCCAGACCATCCGGGCCTATGGTAAGGCGCTCTGCATCCTCCCCGCCCTCACCGGAATTGCTCTTGCCGTGGAGTCTGTTCATGGCAATGGCCAGGGTTTCATGGGCCTCCTTTGAAATGGAGCCGTAGGACATAGCCCCTGTCTTAAACCGGGTGACGATTTTGTCCACTGGCTCTACCTCCTCCAGAGGCACCCCTTTCTTTGGATACCTGAAGTCCAACAGCCCCCGCAGATTTTTGATAGAACGTCCAGCGCAGTGCCCTTCTTCCGTGTTTACCATGGCAGTATACTGCTTAAACATTCCGTAATCTCCCCGCCTGGTGGATTCCTGAAGCATATGAATGGTGGCAGGATTGTACAGATGCTCATCTCCGCCGCTTCGCATCTTGTGATGGCCAGGGCTATCCAGGGTCAGATCGCTTAAAAGTCCCAGCGGGTCAAAGGCTTTGGAGTGGAGCTCATCCACCTGAGCTTCCATATCTTTCAATGTCAGACCCCCCACTCGGCATACGGTGTTGCTGAAATACTTGTTTATGACATCAGCGTCAATACCTATGGCCTCGAAAATCTGGGAACCCTGATAAGACTGTATGGTGCTGATACCCATTTTAGAGGCAATTTTTACAATGCCATGGAGCACCGCATTATTGTAGTCATTTACTGCCGCATAGTAATCCTTATCCAGCATGTGATTCTCTATGAGCTCTCTGATAGTCTCCTGGGCCAGATAGGGATTGATAGCACAGGCGCCATATCCCAGAAGTGTGGCAAAATGGTGCACCTCCCTGGGCTCCCCGGATTCCAGAATCAAAGCCACACGTGTACGTTTTTTGGTTTTTACCAGGTATTGATTCAGCGCGGACACAGCCAAAAGAGACGGCATGGGCACATGATTCTCGTCCACGCCCCGGTCCGAGAGAATCAGGATATTCACTCCGTCCCGATAAGCCCTGTCCACTTCCACGAATAGCCTGTCAATGGCACGCTCTAAGCTGGTATTTTTGTAGTAGGTGATGGGCACCACCTCCACTTGAAAGCCCTCCACCTTCATATTCTTTATCTTCAGCAGATCCGTGTTGGTGAGAATCGGATTGTTCACCCGCAGCACATTGCAATTCTTTGGAGTCTCCTGTAAGATATTGCCCTCGGTGCCTATGTATACGGTGGTAGAAGTGACAATCTCCTCTCTGATGGCATCTATGGGGGGATTGGTCACCTGGGCAAACAGCTGCTTAAAATAATGGAACAGGGGATGGCTGGTTTTGCTTAAGCAGGGCAGGGGGGTATCCACACCCATGGCCGCAATGGCCTCCGCCCCATTCTTTGCCATGGGCAGAATGCTGGTCTTTAGCTCATCATAGGTGTAGCCAAAGGCTTTCTGCATCCGCTGACGCTCTTCTTTTGTGTATTCCGGCACTCGCTTGTTGGGGATGGACAAATCCTTTAAGAAGACAAGGTTGTTGTCCAGCCATTCCCCGTAAGGCTGTCTGGAAGCGTATTTCTCCTTCAATTCCTCATCGGTGATCACCCTGCCCTGGACAGTGTCCACCAGCAGCATTTTCCCCGGGCGCAGCCTCTCTTTCCGGCGAATTTTAGCCGGATCCATATCCAACACGCCCACTTCAGAGGACAAAATCAGGGTATCATCCTCTGTGATCATATACCGGGAGGGGCGCAGACCATTCCGGTCCAGCACTGCCCCCATAATATCTCCATCAGAGAATAGAATGGAAGCAGGGCCATCCCATGGCTCCATCATGGTGGCATAATATTGGTAGAAATCCCGCTTGTTCTGGGACATAGCCCTGTCGTTGGCCCAGGGCTCCGGAATGGCAATCATCACCGCCAGAGGCAGATCCATGCCGCTCATCACCAAAAACTCCAGCGTATTGTCCAGCATGGCAGAGTCAGAGCCCGTCTTGTTGATGGCAGGCAATACCTTGTGCATCTGCCCTTTAAGATGCTCCGAGGCCATGTTCTCCTCTCTGGCCAGCATTTTGTCCGCATTGCCCCGGATGGTATTGATCTCTCCGTTGTGCACCATAAGCCGATTGGGGTGGGCCCGCTCCCAGCTGGGGTTGGTATTGGTGGAAAAGCGAGAGTGCACCATGGCAATGGCGGACTCAAAATCTGCGCTCTGCAGATCCCCATAGAAAGTGCGCAGCTGCCCTACCAAAAACATTCCCTTGTATACAATCGTGCGGCTGGAAAAAGAGACTACATAAGCATCTTCTGAGGACTGTTCAAACAGTCTTCTGGCAATGTAGAGCCTGCGGTCAAATTCCAGGCCCTTCTCTACATTTCCAGGCTTCTTCACAAATCCCTGCATGATATGGGGCATACATTCCACGGCCTTTTGCCCCAGCACATCAGGGAAAGTAGGCACTTCCCTCCAGCCTAAGAACTCCAGGCCCTCTTTCTGCACGATAATCTCAAACATCTTCTTCGCCTGGTTCCGGCGCAGCTCCTCCTGGGGAAAGAAGACAAAGGCTACGCCATACTCTCTTTCGCCGCCCAGCTCCATTCCCAGGGCTTTGGTCACTCTGGAGAAAAATTTATGGGGGATCTGGGTCAGGATCCCCACGCCGTCCCCAGTCTTGCCCTCCGCGTCTTTTCCGGCTCTGTGCTCCAGATTCTCCACAATCTTTAAGGCATTCTCCACAGTGTCACGGCTTTTCTCTCCCTTGATATTCACACATGCTCCAATGCCACAGCTATCATGCTCAAACATCTCCCTGTAGAGTGGCGCCTGTGGTACTTCTCTCTTCACATCAAACATAGTGGTGCTCCTTTCCTGTATGCTTTTCTCCCCCTACTCGCCGCGCGGCCCCCATACCGCCTTAGCGGCAAACTTCCATATGCGGGCCTGTGCATAAAACAAGAAAAAGACGCAATGGAACCATTTCTGCGCTCCATTGCGTCTTTGCTTTTCCTACTATACAACAATTTTTCTGATTTGTAAATATAGACTTTAATTCAAATTGTCTGATAATCGATCAATTTTTATTTTGAGGCAAATTATTCTGTCTTTTTTAATTTCTTCTGATTAGTTTCTGATATCTCAAAAAATTTTCTTCTGCCTATGCAGCATCAAGGCACATGCCACTCCCACTGCCAGACAGACCAGGCAAACCGGCCAATTCATCAGGCTTGAAAGCCCAGGCACATCGCTCAACACATAAGCCAGCACATTGGCCAGGATATGCACGCCCAAAGCTGCGCGAAAATCCCCGAAATATTCATAGGCATAGGCCATCAAAAAGCCCATGACAGCTGCATAAATGCTCTGGACAGAATTTCCATGATACACCGCAAAAAGCAGCGCTGACACCAGCATGGCCGCTGATAGCTTCATATAGCGCCTGATGCAGCCAAAGATCACCCCGCGGAACAGTAGCTCCTCCGCCACTGGCGTGATGATACCGTAACAGATGAGCCCTATGGGCAGCCATGCCGCATACTGCTTTCTGGCCACCTCCTGGTAAACCTCAGAGCTCTCCACAGTGCCGGCCAATTGCAGCAGAATATTCATTCCCAGGGCCAGCCCTATGGTGGCCACTCCCAGAAAGACATAGTTTTTCGGCGGCTCTGCCTTTATGTGCAGCAGCTTCATGTCCTCTGCTGTCTTTGCCAGCGTCTTTTTGGCAATTTTATAGATAGAAAGTCCGCCTACTATGAAGCTGAACGCGGAGAGAATCACTGCTCCGTTTCCGGTCATACTCTCCGGCTCTCCTGCCGCATTGCGCAGGAAAAGGAAATCGCCTCCTGATATATTGTTCCCAATGGTGACCATAAGCATAGCCCCTACGTTTATGGCGATATTTCTGGCCAGATAGAAGATCAGAAAGGGGAGCACCATCTGCCAGATTCTCTGGGATGTGGTGGATTGCTCCTTTTTCTCTGTGCCCCGCAGCAAGAATTTCTGCAGCTCCTCCACTGACCGCACAATGTAGTCGCATTTTGCTTCCCTCAGCTCCTCCATGCTGCCATAGCCGTATGTAACACCCACGCACTCTACGCCCACCTTCCGGGCTCCCTCCACATCGTAGCTGCGATCTCCGATCATGTATACCTTTGTCTTCTCCACAGGCCAGTTTCCAAACAATTGCTGCAAGGCCTCCTGGATCACCTCTTCCTTCTTGACTCTGGTGCCATCCATCTCGCTGCCTACTACGACTTTGAAATATTTTGCAATGTTAAAATGCTTCAAAATGCGCTGTACAAATTCCGTGGGCTTGCTGGATGCCACTGCCATGAACATGCCCTGGGAATTCAAGGCGTTTAGCATCTCTGGAACGCCTGCGTACATCTTATTTTCAAAGATCCCAATATCCCGAAAGCGCTCTCTGTATTTTTCCACAGCCGCCTGGGCCTGGTCCTCGTCCATGGCATAGTATTTCATAAAGCTGTCCTTTAAGGGAGGCCCAATAAAGGGCTCCAGCTTGTCCAAGTCAGGCTCCTCAATTCCAAAGGAGGACAGTGCGTACTGCACACAGGTACATATCCCCTCTTTCGGGTCTGTCAATGTTCCATCCAGGTCAAACAACAAATATTTTTTCATTTAAAAGCTCCTAATCTTATCGCTGCCGTCATCAGCGGTTTTTTCGATTTTGACGACCTTTACGTCATAGCCAATAGTATCGTTTACCTGCACATGGGCAATGTCCCCCTGCTTTTTTCGAAGCAGTGCCTTGCCCAGAGGACTTTCATTGCTAATCAGGTTCTCCAGAGAATTCCCCCGTACTGTTGTGACGATTTTGTAGGTCTCCTCCAGTCCATCCTCCAGGAATTCCACGGTCACTGTGTTGTTGATACCCACCTCGTCCTCAGCGGAGTCCTCTGAGATGATTCTTGCAGTCTTAATCATCCGCTCCAGATAGCGAATACGGCTCTCATTCTGGTTTTTATATTTTTTCGCCGCATAATACTCGAAGTTCTCGCTTAAATCTCCCTGGGCTCTGGCTTCCTTCACATCCTCCAGGGCCTTGGGACGCACCACCAGCTTCCGATGTTCGATTTCCTCTTCCATCTTTTTTATATCACTGGGTGTCAATTGATCGTACATAATGATACCTCCACCTCTCCCTACAGCCCAATTCCATACACCACTGCCACTGCCAGAATAATCTGGATAATAGCAAAGCGGAAAACGGTCTGGGTGTTAGACCAGCCCCACACCTTGCGCACCTGATCGTGCAATGGTGTGCGCACCTTTTTCAAGATACGAATGCCAAACAGGCGAATCAGTCCCACCTTTACCAATCCCAATCCTCCGTCCAGCAGCAGCACCAGAGCAATGGGTATATAGAGGAGCGGACTGCCTGTCTTCAAAATGGCAATGCTGATAAACAGCCCCATAGCCCGGGAGCCTGCATCTCCCATCAAGAGACGGCTGGGCGTGGCATTATACCAGAGATACCCCAGAATACAGGCGGCAAAGAGCAATATCAGAATGGAAAAGTCTCCGCCCTTGTCCAGAAGCCTGTCCACCAAATAGATGGTCATAATCGTAATGATAGTCAGCGTTCCAGACAGCCCGTCCACCCCGTCTGCGCAGTTGGTTACATTGACAGAGACCCATACCAGCACCACAATCAGAATGCCAAACACCACTTTGGGGATCTCAAGCTGGATCTGGTGAAACAATGCCAGCTGAATGGTATTGCTATTATAATGAAGAAATGTCATGGCCACCAGTATGGCTACGCACAAATCCAGCAGTCCTTTTTTCAATTCACTCCAGGGCTTTTCCGATGCGTCGTCCAGATAGCCTGTCATCATGCAGATGACCATCAAAATCAGATAGATAACATGCTCTGCTCTCACCCGCACAAAGAGAAGTGCAGCCGCCACAAAGGCAAAGACAAAGATAATGCCTGCCCCTCTGGGCTTCCCAGCGGAAAGCTTGCCGTCATGGGCAAACTCTCTACCTGCATCCTTTGGCAAATACTTAGAAAGCTTTGCTGTTGCAAACACAGTGACAATAAATGCAAACAAAATCCCACACAGAGCAAGCATAGAAGAATGCCCTTCGGAAAAAATAGAATGTAACATACAGCCTCCACACACATTTATATGCGATTTCTAAATCAGCACCATCATAGCACTTTTATAAGCATGTACGAATATTTCGATTCTAACACAAATTTGCGGTAAATGCAATCCATATGTAGCCTCCTAAATCTTTCCAACATATTTTCTTTAGACAGGGTCATACTAAGACCAAGATAAGTCGCAGCAAAGCACTTAAAACCTGACTTCAGGATAAGTGTGA
>CANRZC010000046.1 GCA_947644185.1 uncultured Acetatifactor sp. | reverse complement strand
CCACTGATGTAATGTGAGACACAGGTCCTTAGACGGGACCAGATAGGAGTTAGATTGAAAAAATACGTAAGCTACATAGGCAGAATCGGAATGATAGCTGCTTTACTATGTACCAGTGTCTGGTGGCCTGTAGAGCCGGCACAGGCTGCGGAGATATCTGGACAAAAGGAGATTTCCCATACCGTTGAGCAGGTGGAACAGGAGACCCCAGACAGATCAGAGACAGAGCCTGATCAGCAGGGGGAGGAGCTTGAGGAACAAGATGTGCCCACCGCTGATCTGACAGATGAGGAGACCCCAGAAAATCCAGAGATAGCGCCCGAAGGTTCCCAGAATGTGGAGGAGCTGTCGGAGGATGTGCCCAATATCTCCGGCGACATGGACGAAGAGACGGCAGAGTGGATCCAGATGGCAGGAGAGGCGTTAGCCCAGATTGCCGCAGAGCGAGAGATTATGGCACTGGTATATTTAAGTGATACGTACCCAGTGCGCCTATCGCCCTCTTATGACAGCGATACGGTAGTGACTGTGCTCAGCGGCCAGACTGTGAATATTCTGGACCTGGCTGTGGATGAGAATATGGAAGTATGGCATTCTGTGAAGCTGTACTACCAGGGGCAGGAGGTATACGGCTACGTGCCCAGGACTTATCTGGCCTGTTCGGATGAGCGGTTTCTTACCTGGGAGGAGACCTTTGGCATGAATGCTGCCACTTACACCATTGGCAGCGACGGCACTTATGCGGATATCCAGCAGTTTCCAGAGAGCTATCAGCCTGCTCTGCTGGAATTGAAGAAGTTACATCCCAATTGGACCTTTGCGAAAATGAATACCACCCTGGACTGGAACAGGACCATAGACATGGAACTTCAGGATGCAAAGAGTCTGATACACAAAAGCTGCCCAGAGTGGACAAAGAACGGGCTTTATGACAAGGGGGACTGGTATTATGCCTCCAGGGCAGCGCTGGAGCTGTATATGGATCCCAGAAACAGCCTGACAGAAAATGCTATTTTCCAGTTCGAGCAGCTAACCTACAATGAGACCTATCACACCCAGGAGGCAGTGACAAGCTTTCTGAGAAATACTTTCATGACTGACGCCGGGGGAAAGACTGCGCCGGGAACCCAGAAGACCTATGGGCAGCTATTCTGGGAAATTGGCAGCGAAGAGGGACGGAAGGTGAGCCCCTTCCATCTGGCGGCCAGAGTGTACCAGGAGCAGGGCCAGGGAACTTCCCCATTAATTTCGGGGACCTATCCGGGCTATGAAGGGTATTATAATTATTTCAATATAAAGGCTTCCGGCACCACACCAGAAGAGATTTATGCCAGAGGCCTGGAGCATGCCAGGAAACAGGGATGGAGCGATGCGGATAAGTCTATCCGCGGAGGAGCGGATTTTATATCCGCGGATTATATCAAACGGGCCCAGGACACCTTGTATTTACAGAAATTCAATGTAAATCCTCCGGGAACGCCAAACGCATTTGCCACCTATAGCCATCAGTATATGCAGAATATTATGGCGCCTACCACGGAAGGCCAGAGCATCAAGAAGCTTTATGAGAAAGCAGGTGCCTTGAATAATACTTTTGTGTTCAAGATCCCTGTCTTTGAGAATATGCCGGCGCAGCCCTGTGCAGCGCCCACTGTTTCCACTGAAGTGGTACTTTCGCTGCCCGAGGGCTATGGGGACAGCGTTATGTGGCTGGACGGTGTGGCTTATCAGGGAGAGCTGCGGAATGGGAGCCTGATTGTCAAGGCGCCAGATGGGAATGCGAAGACAGCAGTTATGTATCAGTATGATGCGTCAGGAGTTCCTAGAGGGATGTATGTCTGGAGTCTGGCGTATAATGGAACGGTGTATACGGCTACGCCGGAGCCGGGGCTGCAGGATTTGTTGACGTATAATGGATTTGCTATCCGTATTAAGGGAAAAACGGGGATTCGAATAAAAACAGGAATTTCCAAGGAACTGCGTTCGCAGCTTATAAGGACAGGTGTAAATGGATATGTGCTAAAGGAATATGGCACACTGATTATGAACAATGCTAACATGAGCCAATATCCCATGATAAAGGGTGGGGCAAAAGTTGCTGGAAATATGTCCTATGGGATAGATAGCAATGGAAATAAAAAAGATGTAGCATTTGAATTAGTGGAAGGGCGGTATCGCTTTACGGCGGTGCTGGTGGGTATTCCAGTAGAAGAGTATAAGACGGAATTTGCTTTCCGGGGCTATGCGGTGTTGGAAAAGAATGGTAGACAGGTAATCATTTATGGGCCACCAAGGGCGAAAAGTATGTATGAACTGGCGAAGATTTTATTGGAAAGTGGAAACTGCCCACCAGGTTCTGAGGCATATGCTTTTTTGGAGAAGATAATAACTGATGCGGATGCACAATGAAGCTAGTTATTTTATAGAAAGGTATGATAATGATGAATAAGAAATGGAGATATATATTAGGAGCTTGCTTGCTGCCGCTGGCTATACTGGCAGGCTGCGGAGATGGCAGTGATATCACTGGGGGGGCTGATGAGAGTGACGTAAATATGGTGGAGCCAGTGGATGTCATTGAATTGACGGAGCCTACACTATCGCCGGAGCCGGAGGTAGTAGAGCCTGAGTCAGTGCTGCAGTATCAGACAGGAGCGCTTTCCGCTGAGGAGGAAGCCGTGGTGTTGGAAGCTATGACGACTTTACAGCAGAACCTAGAAATTCCAGAGTATATGGGTGAAGGAATCCATATGATAAGCAATGAGGAATGGCTGGATGGTATGTGCAAGGGGATTTACGAGGGAAGTAGAAGTTACTTTTTACAGAAGGGAACGGAAGTTTTACTTATTTTGCAGTTAGGATACGATATTGCTGGAGAGCCCTATGCCAATGTATTCTGTCCAGGTGAGAATGGCGCGGTTTTGGTGCTTAAGCAGGCTGGGAGGATTACATGGCTGTTGCAGACAAATGTAGTAGATGGAGAATACCAGGGGGAATTTGAAATCTGGCAGTTTGACGGCGAGTCTGGTCATATTCAGAGGGAACAGGGAACTTACGCAGCGGGAATCATAGTGGGAGAGTACAAGAAATCGGAATATACCGGTGGGGCTGGAGAGGCCTTTGACATGTGGACCAATCGTGAGAATTTCGAATATAAGACTACAACCATTACTTATGATGAGACTGGCGAACCGATACCGACTGCCACACCACAGCCGACTGCAACGCCAAAGCCGGCGACACAAAGACCGCCAGCACAATCCACTCCCCAACCTACGCCCCAGCCCACACCTGAGCCTACACCCCAGCCTCCTCAGAATCCGCAGCCTCCGGTACAGCAACCGCAGCCTACACCAGCACCTACTCAGGAACCGCCTGCAGATTCTGGTCCTACATTAAATACGGATGATGATGTGGATTATCGAGAAGTGGGTGAAGTGTAGATAACATTTATTTGTTGGAAAACAGATTACCATTTCTTTGGCTTCCGGCCAGGACTTTCTAACTTTCCTAAGACAACGCATTAGGGTAAGCCAAAGGAAGAAAGAGCGGAATCCAAATATATGAGATGGATGCGACCAAATAAGTACGAGAGGTATACAAAATGTACACTGCCACGAAAAAAATCATAGACAGAATCCTGGCATTCATAGGCATGATTATCCTGTCACCAGTATTTCTCATACTGGTGGCAGCCATCAAGCTGGATTCCAAAGGACCTGTGCTTTTCAAACAAAAGCGCGTGGGCATCCACAAGACCCATTTTTATATTCTGAAATTCCGCACCATGCGGATTGACACGCCCAAGGATATGCCCACGCATCTTTTGGAGAATCCTGAGCAGTATATTACTAAGGTGGGCAAGTTCCTGCGAAAGAGCAGTCTGGACGAGCTGCCCCAGATCATCAATATCCTGAAAGGGGACATGGCAATCGTAGGCCCCAGGCCTGCGCTGTGGAACCAGTTTGATCTGATTGCAGAGCGGGACAAGTATGGTGCCAATGATGTGCTTCCGGGCCTCACTGGCTGGGCTCAGGTCAATGGGCGAGACGAACTGCCCATTCCCGTGAAGGCAAAGCTGGACGGAGAATATGTGGAAAAAATGGGATTTGCCATGGATATAAAATGTCTTGTCAGGACCGTGTTTTCTGTGGTGAAGCAGGATGGCGTTGTGGAGGGCGGAACAGGCGCATTGGAAGAGAAGAAGCATTGACAGAGCTTATACTGCAGACCGCCAGGATTTACAGTTGAATACTTAGGAAAGTACCTGGCTGGGGGTCTGCAGTCGGGGGGTACTGCAAATTTAACCGGTGCGCAGTATAAGATACAGGAGAGGTATGTGCGATGGAGACCAGGAATTTCTCAAAGATTCCTTTAAACCGGATTATCGCGTTGGTGCTGATGGATATTATGTGCATTATTGTCACATCCTTTGCGGCACTATATATTCGGTATGAGTTTAGCTTTAAAAGCATAGATCCCATTTTTTTACAGAGCTATGAGCATATCATGGTACCCAATGTGCTATTGACTCTGTGCTTTTTTGTGATCTGGAAGCTTTATAAAAGTGTGTGGAGGTATGCCAGCGCCAATGAGCTGATCAATATCATTCTGGCAGCCACCTGTGCCTCCATTGCCCAGCTGATTTACTGCTCTGTAACCGACAACAGGATGCCCCGAAGCTACTATGTGCTGTACTGGTTTCTGCTGACTAGCGCAACCTGCTGTATCCGGTTTGGATACCGTATTTTAAGGATCATCAATAACAAGCGCGCCAGCATGGTGGAGCGCAAGCAGAAGATTAGCACCATGATCATTGGCGCCGGTGCGGCCTGCAACATGATTCTCAAGGAACTGGAGAACAGTCAGTATCTGAATCTGTGTGCCAGATGCATCATCGATGACCAGCCAGGCTGCCATGGGAAATTGATGCGTGGAGTTCCCATTGTGGGCGGCAGAGACTGTATTTTGGACGCTGTGGTTCAGTACGGGATTGACGAGATTATCTTTGCCATTCCCTCGGCCAACAACAAGACAAAGAAAGAAATCCTAGATATCTGCAAGGAATCTGGCTGCAAGCTGCGGACGGTTCCTGGAACCTACCAGCTGATTAACGGAGATGTATCCGTGTCAGCGTTGAAAGAGGTGGAGATAGAGGATCTGCTGGGCCGGGAACCCATTCAGATCAATTCAGAGGAGGTCTTAGGCTATGTGAGCCATCGGGTGGTGCTGGTGACAGGGGGAGGCGGCTCTATCGGGGGCGAGCTGTGCAGACAGATAGCATCCCACAACCCCAAGCAACTGATTATTCTGGATATCTATGAGAACAATGCCTATGACATACAGCAGGAGCTGAGCCGAAAGTACCCGGATTTGAACTTGGTGGTACTGATTGGCTCTGTCCGCAATACCAATCGGGTAAATACCATATTTGACACATACAGACCTGAAATTGTCTATCACGCGGCGGCTCACAAGCATGTACCGCTGATGGAGGAAAGTCCTAACGAAGCCATCAAAAACAATGTGATGGGAACCTACAGGATCGCTACGGCAGCGGATCGGTATGGCACGGACAGATTTGTGCTGATATCCACGGATAAGGCTGTGAACCCCACCAATGTGATGGGGGCATCCAAGCGCATCTGTGAGATGATTATTCAGATGATGAACGAAAGGTCAAAGACGAATTTTGTGGCAGTGCGGTTCGGAAATGTACTGGGGAGCAATGGCAGTGTGATTCCTCTGTTCAAACAACAGATTGCAGAGGGGGGCCCTGTGACAGTGACGGATCCAAAGATTATACGCTATTTTATGACCATTCCAGAAGCTGTGTCTCTGGTATTGCAGGCAGGGGCATATGCAAAGGGGGGCGAGATTTTCGTCCTGGATATGGGAGAACCTGTGAAGATTCTGGATTTGGCAGTGAATCTGATCAAGCTTTCCGGGTATCGGCCTGGAGAGGACATTGAGATCAAGTTTACAGGACTGCGGCCTGGAGAGAAAATGTACGAGGAACTGTTGATAGACCAGGAGACGCTGGAGAAGACTGCAAACAAAATGATTTTTGTGGAAAAACCTATTTACTTTAATGTGGAAATATTTGAGAGACAGCTAGAAAAGCTGATTGCTGACGCTAAAAAGGAATCTGAGGATATTCGAAATGATATCCGGGAGATTGTGGGGACATATCATGCGGAAGTATGAGGGAAGGTCTGAAGTGGATGCTTAAGGATGTGTGAGACAGGAAGGCATCACTTGGGCAGCAGAAGACAAAGCTGGAGGCTTAACATGAAGAGAGTCTTAATTACAGGAGCAGGCAGCTATATAGGCACTTCTTTTGAGAAATGGATAGCGTCCCACACTTCATCCGTGGCCACAGAGACGCTGGATATGAAAGGCGAGGCATGGCAAGACCATGACTTCCATGGATATGACAGTATCTTTCATGTGGCAGGGCTGGCCCATGCGGATGTGGGGAAGGTCTCGGAGGAACAAAAACGCCTGTATTACAAGGTAAATTGTGATTTGGCTATAGCCTGTGCCAAAAAGGCAAAGGCGGATGGGGTAGGGCAATTTATTTTCATGAGCAGCATGATCGTATACGGAGAGAGCGCTGGCATTGGCAAGCAAAAGATAGTTACCAAAGATACGCCGTTAGCGCCGGCTAACTTCTACGGTGACAGTAAAGTAAAGGCAGAGGAAGGCTTAAGAAAGCTGGAGTGTGACGAATTCCGGGTGGTGATTCTGCGCCCGCCCATGATATATGGAAAGGGATCGAAGGGGAATTACCCGCTTTTGGCAAAGATGGCGGTAAAGCTTCCCCTTTTTCCGAAGGAAGAGAATCAGCGGAGTATGCTTTACATTGAGAACCTCTGTAAATTCGTGGAACTGATGGTGGTAAATGAGGAGCGAGGCATTTTCTATCCCCAGAACCGGGAATATGTGCGCACCTCGGACCTGGTGGCCGCCATTGCCAGAGAGCATGGAAAGCGAATCCATTTGACAAAAGCCTTTCACCCCATGCTGGTGCTATTGGGAAAAATGGGAGGAAAATTTGGGGCATTGGCGGACAAAGCCTTTGGGAATATGGTCTACGAGAAAGAAATCAGCGAATACAGAGAAGAATACAGAGTGTATGGGTTTAGGGAGTCCGTGCATCTGACGGAGAGTTGAAATGCCAGAGACAGTGAGCATAGTGACCGTGACATATAACAGTGAGAAAACACTGGGCATCACCATGGAGTCGGTGCTGAACCAGACCTGCTCCAGAATAGAATATTTGATTATAGACGGAGCATCTTCTGACGGCACTGTGGCGCTGGCGGAGAGCTATAGACAGCGGATGGAGCAAAAGGGAATCTGCCTGCGGGTGATCTCAGAGAAGGACAGCGGGATCTATGATGCCATGAACAAGGGAATCCGCCTCGCCACAGGGGATATCATAGGTATTCTCAACAGCGATGACTGGTATGAGCCGGATGCTGTGGAGACTGTGGTGGGGGAGTTTGAAAGGGGCGAGTGTGACCTGCTTTTTTCGGATATCAGGCTTCACAAGGCAGATGGCAGCAGCTTTGTGAAAAAGGCCAGATTGCGCAAGTTCCAGACCTCCAGGGACTGGAATCATCCCACTATGTTTGTGAAGGCCCAGGTGTATAAGGGACATCCTTTTCGGAACCAGGGAATTCACGATGACTACGGATGCTATTTACAGCTGGTCCGGGAAGGGTATTCCATTGGGACACTGGATAAGGTGCTGGCCAATTTCCGCATGGGTGGGGTCAGCAATCACAAGAGCCTAAAGGAGGCCCTGGGGAGAATCAGAGACCGGTATCTGTGGTGCTACCGGGTGAACGGGTATAGCAGGTGGTATTTGGTGGAATGTGTCGCCATTGAGGTGGCCAAGATGCTGTTGGGGTAGGCTTCAGGAGGCTGACCAGGCTTGCTCGCTGGGGGCAGGTATTTTCAGGTTGTGGGTATGGGGGAAAAATGAGGATATTGCAGATTAACAGCCATTATAATCAGGGTGGAGCAGCTAGAATTGTGGCTTGTATTCACAGACAGCTTTTGCAGGCAGGGGAGGAATGCTATGTGGCATTCGGCAGGGGAAAAATGCCGCAGGAGACAAATGTCTACCGTTTTGACAATACTGTGGATATCTATTTCTCCGCTTTGGCCAGCAGGGTGACTGGCATAAACGGATGGTGCAACCGCCAGGCCACCAGAAGGCTGATTCAATTTATGGAAAAAATACAGCCGGATGTGATACATTTGCATGCGTTGCACGGCTATTATCTGCATTTTCCAATGTTTTTTGACTACATCAATCTTCACCATATTCCCTGTGTTTGGACTTTTCATGACTGCCATGCCTTTACGGGAAATTGTGGCTATCATTTTCAATGTGACCGTTGGCAGACAGGCTGTGGGAAATGCCAGCAGCTGGCGGGATATCCTAAAAGCCAGTTTTTTGACTTTACAAGCTTTATGTGGAAAAGAAAAAAAGAGTTATTTGCCACAGGCGGGAAAAAGGTCATCGTTACACCGTCCAATTGGCTGACAAGTGAGGCGGAGAAATCGTTTTTTTCCCAGTATCCCTGTGTCACTGTAAGAAATGGCATTGATGTGGAGCATACCTTTTTCCCCAGAGACAGGAAGACATGTCGAGAAAAGTACGGATATAGCATGGAAGAGAAGCTGGTGCTGGGGATTGCCGTGGGCTATAGCGATCCGAGAAAGGGCGCAAAATATATTATTCAGACAGCGAAAGCGCTGGAAGGGGAAGCAAAAGTTATTTTGATAGGGTGGGAAGCGAAAAATGATGCTATGCTCACAGGATGCAAGAACATTGTTGCGCTGCCAGCTACAGACAGCCCGGAAATGCTGGCGGAATATTATACTGCCGCAGATGCCTTTGTACTGCCATCCCTGGCAGAAAATTACGCCACAACTGCTCTGGAGGCCATGGCCTGTGGTACTCCGGTAGTAGGCTTTGACACGGGAGGAACGCCGGAGCAATTGGCAGGAGGAAGAGGCATTGTGGTGAAGGCAGGGGACCAGAGGGCGTTTACGGATGCTGTGAGGAGAGCGCTGGATCAGGGAAGCGGATTACTGCGTGGCAGGCAGCTTGCGGAGCAGATACAGCAGGAGAATTCGGTAAAACAGATGACGGAGAGATATCTAGAAATATACCGCAGCTTGCTGAAAGAATAAATATGGATGCTGGTGGCGGACAAGAGCGGACAGAGATTTTGAAGATGCGTTGGTCCTGACAAATGGTGTGGGAGCTTTCTGGGAAATCTGATACTGGAGAGAGTGGATGAGGTGTTTACATGACCATATCTGTGTGCATGGGAATTTATAATGGTGAAAAATATATAGAGGAGCAGCTGACATCCATCCTGAAACAGACGAAAAAAGCGGATGAAGTGATTCTCTGTGACGACTGCTCAAAAGATAGTACCGTGGAGCTGGTAAGACAGTTTATTGAGAAAAATGGACTGCAGGACAGCTGGAAACTGTACTGCAACCAGGAGAACAAGGGCTATCCGGGGAATTTCTATTATGCAATGGGCCTGTGCACAATGGATGTGGTATTTCTGGCAGATCAGGATGACATCTGGGCAGCCAGTAAGCTGGAGCGCATGTGTAATGTATTTGAGCAATGTCCGGAGGCCAATCTTGTGGCCTGTAAGTTTGGGTTAATTGACAGTGCTGATGAGAAGATCCATGCGCTGATGTCACCTTCGCATAGCTTCGGTACAGGAAAGGTGCGTCAGGTTAGACTTTTTGACATTTTTTATAAGTATGAGTGGCCAGGCATGGTACTGGGGTATCGAAATACATGGTATGGGGAATGGGAGAGGAAACATGAGGGACATGAGAATTTACAGATTCCCCATGATATTTTTTTGTGTGCTTTGGCGGCGGAAGAGGATGCCTTTTTACAGTTGGATGAGGAGCTGGCCTATCACAGGCGGCATGAGGACAACACAGCAGCGGAGGAGCACCGGATCGGGAAGCTGCTTCAGAAGGAAAGGAAGCTCTGGGAGATAGAGAAATACCTGGAGATGCTGGGAGAGTTCCAGAAATGCCAGGTGCTGCAGACTGAGACGGGGAGAGAGATTCTGCAGGAGAAGATTCATGCCATGCAGGGGAGATATGAGGCGCTGCAGTCTGGGAAAGTAACGCAGGTGCTGCTGCGGGCTTTTCAGTACAGGCGGCAAGTGCGGTTTGCTACGGTGGTTTGTGATTTGTTGATTGTGGGAGGGTAGTTGTAGAATAAATAGGGTCGGAGATAGGGTCGGTAAAAGGTCGGAGATAGGGTCGGAGATAGAGTCGGAGATCACCGACTACATTACTCCTCTTTAAAGGTCCATAGCTTATTTATCACAAAATTCAATGGCACACTGATGACTAGATTAATGAGAGGCGCAACATATTTTGAAATATGAAATACACTGATCCATAGCCAGGAAAGAATATTATTCAGAATAATACCAGTAAACCCATAGGCAGCATAGGCTTTTAACAGTGCCTTCCATAGACTGCGCTCACTGCCTTCTTTCTGAGTAAACACAATTCGGTTATTCCAGTAAAATGACCAGAGGACACTGAGCAGAAAGGCTACCATATTGCCTGCGACATAGTCCCAGGCAAGGTGGTAGGGGTGTAGCAGTGCTAAGACCAGGATATTGAGCAGGTAGCTTATCACTGTATTGGAAACCCCTACGATGCCAAATAGCAGGAACTGGGTCAGGCTGTGGAGGACCTGGTCACTGAGATCTTTTTTGAAGAGCTTTATTAATTTTCTTAGGATTGAGTTGACTAATTTATACATAGTTTCTCCCCGCTAAAACCCGCCATATATAAATGCTGAGGCAATATAATTGGAGCCATATAATCCAAAAGTGATCAAGGCGAAAAAGCCGATTATGTATAAGCCCCATCGAAAGACAAGATTTTGTTGTGCTACCCATGCGCGTACAGATATATTCATGTGTTCGCTCATGGCTTCTGCTATGACGACAATGAGGATAGCATATAGCATTACAAGCATATCTTTGCTGTCAAGCCCCAGACTATTTAATGAACCATCTACCCAGATCCAGGGATTGTATTCACCATTGAAAAACATGGAGAACAGGCTACCTATGAACTTGATAGCTTCCTCAATGGATCCTGCTCTGAAGAACACGGCACCAAAAGCATAAATTAAGTATGTTCTGGCAGATTGAAATAAGTGCCAGCTAAATACATCCGTATTGATTTTAAGAAAATGAATAAGCTTTGAAAAAATAGGCTTAAACAAAACTACCAATGAGCAAACAGAAATCCAAGACAGTAAAAGTTTACGCCGGCA
>CANRZC010000045.1 GCA_947644185.1 uncultured Acetatifactor sp. | reverse complement strand
GTATCCATAGCCTCCTGCCTTCAGCTCGATCCTTACAATCTGTAGGAAGGCATGAATGACCTCTTTCGTCCAGATGGTCAGATAGGCCTCATAAACCTCACCGATCTGCAGCGGCTCTGAGCACTCAAAGCCAATGCCTGTCTTCGATACATCTGAAATCTGGATAGTCACTTCATTTCCGTTATTGCCATCCAATCTCTTGATTACAAGCCTGGATTCCAAATCGGTCCTTTTTGTCTTTCTTCTCTCCTGTTCCATGATTGTTACCTCTCCTATTGTTTGGTGCAATTCTCTCACCTGGAATATTTTCAGTATATCATTTTTTCTTTCTTACCACAAGAGCTAAATCACCAGCATAGCATCCCCAAAGCTAAAAAATCGATACTTTTCCCGCACAGCCTCCTGGTAAGCTGTCAATACATGGTCCCGCCCTGCCAAAGCGGACACAAGCATGATCAGGGTAGATTCTGGCAGATGGAAATTGGTGATCAATCCATCCAACACCTTGAATTCATAGCCGGGATAGATAAAGATATCTGTGTCTTCGCTACATGGATGCAGGAGCCCTTTCTCGTCTGCTGCACTCTCAATGGTCCTACAGCTGGTGGTTCCCACACAGATAATCCTACCCCCTTCCGCTTTTGTACGGTTGATTAAATCCGCTGTCTCCTCTGACACCTGAAAATGCTCGGAATGCATATGATGCTCCAACACATTCTCCTCCTTCACAGGTCGGAAAGTGCCCAGTCCCACATGAAGCGTCACGTATGCAAGGCGTATGCCTTTGTCCTCCAGCTGCCGCAAAAGCTCTTTTGTAAAATGAAGCCCCGCCGTAGGCGCTGCGGCAGAGCCCTCATACTTCGCATAGACTGTCTGGTAGCGATTCTTGTCCTTCAGCTTGTGGGTAATATAGGGCGGTAGGGGCATCTCTCCCAGTCTGTCCAGTACCTCCTCGAAAATCCCTTCATAGGAAAAGCGCACCAGTCTATTGCCCTCCTCCACTGTCTCCAGGATTTCTGCCTGCAGCAGTCCATCCCCAAAAGTCAGCTTCGTCCCCGGACGACATTTCTTTCCTGGTCGCACCAAGGTCTCCCACACATCACTGCTTTTACGCTTCAAAAGCAATAGCTCCACATGGGCACCTGTGCCCTCTCGCTCTCCTAGCAGCCTGGCCGGAATGACTTTTGTGTTATTCATCACCAGGCAGTCCCCTGGCCGCAGGAAATCGCCTATTTCCCGGAATACATGATGGGAGACTTCCCCGGTGTGTCTGTCCAGCACCAGGAGCCTGGAGGAGGATCTCTCCTCCAGGGGATCCTGGGCGATGAGCTCCTGGGGCAGTTCAAAATAAAAATCAGATTTCAGCAAATGGTTGCCCATTACATTCCGGCCCCTTCTGCAAATACAATGTAGCCGCGGTATGTTTCGTATACATCAGCCTTGCTGGTAGCCTCCCAGGGCGCATGCATGTTCAGCACGGGAACGCCACTGTCAATTACATTCATGCCGTACTCTGCCAAAATGTACGCGATGGTTCCACCGCCACCTACATCCACTTTGCCCAGCTCTGCGGTCTGATATACGATTCCCTTCTCATCCAGAATCCTTCGCAGATATGCGATATATTCTGCATTGGCGTCATTGGATCCGCCCTTTCCCCGGGAACCTGTGAATTTGTTAAAGACCATACCCTTTCCCACAAAGGCTGCGTTCTTCTTCTCAAAGCAGGAGGCATAGGAGGGATCGAAGCCTGCGCTCACATCGGAGGAAAGCATACAGCTGCGGGCCAGACATCTGCGCACATTCAGCTCGCTGTACTCACCGGTGAGATTCATCAGCTCTGCAACCGCATTCTCAAAAAATCTAGACTGCATGCCAGTAGCTCCCACAGAGCCGATCTCTTCCTTATCCACCAGAATGCAGCACAGGGTCTTTTGGATTTTGCCCACATCCAGCATAGCGCGCATGGATGTAAATGCGCACACTCTGTCATCCTGTCCATACCCCAAAATCATGCTGCGGTCAAAGCCCACCTCTCTGGTCTTGCCTGCAGGCACGATTTCCAGCTCTGCGGAGAGAAAGTCCTCCTCTTCCATCTCGTAGGTGTCCTTCAGAATAGCCAGGATTCCAGCCTTTACGGCTTCCTTTGCCTTTTCCTTCTCATCCCCTTCTGCAGAAGCTTTTTCCTCTGCCGTAATCTGAATGGGTTTACTGCCAATGATCAAGTCAAGGGCCTCTCCCTCAATGACTTTGGAGGCTTTTTTCTCCATCTGCTCGCCGGCCAGGTGGACCAGCAGGTCAGAGATAAAGAATACAGGATCGTCGTCATTTTCTCCAATATTCATCTCAATGGTAGTGCCATCCTTCTTCACCACAACCCCGTGCAGTGCCAATGGTAGAGCCACCCACTGATACTTCTTCACACCGCCATAATAATGGGTGTCCAGATACGCAAAGCCGCCTTCCTCGTACAGGGGATTCTGCTTCACGTCGATTCTAGGGCTGTCAATATGAGCACCCAGAATATTCATGCCCTCAGCCATGGGCTTCTCCCCGATCTGGAACATTGCAATGGACTTGTTCATACATACACTGTATACCTTGTCCCCAGTCTTAAGCTTCTTTCCCTCTTTGATCAGGCTCTCCAGCTCCTGATAGCCTTCCGCCTCAATGGTATTCACAATTGTGTCGATACACTCCCGCTCCGTTTTGCCGTTGTCCAGGAAATTCCGGTACTCCAGATTCAGCTTCTCAAGCTTTTCCAGCTGATCTGCATCATAGGTCTCCCATGTCACTTTTCTCTCCATTTCTCTTTCCTTTCCTTATCCACATATTTTGTAGCCGTTCCCTCTTTAAAGGTATTACCATTGTAACACATCTTCTCTTTTATGGGAACTGTTTTCAGCCACTTTCAGCACTTACTGACGAAGCTCAATACCCATCTGCTCTAAACCATTTAAAATCTTCTTCATAACCGCATTCACGTCTCCGTCCTCCAGGGTCCTGTCCTTCGCCCGGAAGGTGATAGAATACGCCACGGACTTGTATCCGGCTTTAATCTGTGCGCCCTCATAGATGTCAAACAGCTGATAGGACTCTAAAAGCTTTCCGCCCCTCTGGGCAAGGAGTTTTTCGATATCGCCCACAAGGATCTCTTTGGGCACTACCATACTGATATCCCTTGTCACTGCGGGATACTTCGCAATTCCCTCATATTTTCTGTCAAAGGTGGTGAAGGAAATGACATTTGGCATATCCAACACTGCTATATAAGCCTTTGTGCCGATCTCGTAATTGTCCAGAACCTCAGGGTGAACCTCACCCAGATATCCAAGGGTGACTCCTTCATACTGAACCAATGCCTGTCGGCCTGGGTGCAGGAAAGCTTTCCCGGCCTTTGGATCATATACTGGCTTTTTCTTCATCCCCACACTGGCAAAGAATTCCTCCAGCACCCCCTTCATTGTGAAGAAGTCTCCTTCTCCATAAAAGCCAAAGGTCATCTGCATCCGCTCCTCAGGGAGTTTGGCTAAAGGCAGCTCTCTGGGCAGATAGATATTGCCCAGCTCATAAAGCTTTACATTTTTGTTTCGACGGTTGTAGTTGGTGGCCAGGCTGGTCAGCATTCCATTCAGAGAGATAGTCCTCATGATGGAGAAGTCCTCCCCCAGCGGATTGGAGATGGTCACAGTCTTCCGCAGCGGATCCTCTGCAGGAAGTAACAATTTGTCGAATACCTTAGGACTCTCAAAGGAATAGCTCATTCCCTGGGAGAAACCACAATACTCCGCGATATCTCTGGCCTTTTGTTCAATGCGCAGCTTGTAGGAAAGCTTGCCCGCAGTGGCTTCTCCTGAGGGCAGGGTGGTGGGAATCTTGTCATAGCCGTAGAACCTGGCCACTTCCTCAGCGATGTCCGCATCACAGTTTAAATCCTGACGGAAATACGGAATCACCAGCCCCAAGCTCCCATCCTCTGCTTTTACTGTCTCAATCTCCAGGCGTCTAAACATTTCCAGCATATCTGCAGCCGTGATGTCCGTCCCTAACAGCCGGTTGTACTTCTCAGGCTGAAACGGCAGTACCTTTTTCTCTGCCATAGGCTGGGCCACATCCACCATGCCGCCCACCACCTCACCACACCCCAGCTCCTCTATAAGCTGGCATGCACGGTTGATGGCATCCGCCGCGTTGTGAGCTTCCAGACCCTTCTCGAATTTGCTGGAGGAATCTGTGCGCAGACCAATTCTCTTGGCGGACTTCCTGATGTTCGGGCCGTTGAAGATAGCTGCCTCAAACAATACCGTGTGCACATTGTCGGTAATCTTGCTGTTCTCACCACCCATGATGCCACCGATGGCCACTTCCTTCTCCGCATCGCAGATCATCAGCACATCCTTATCCATTTTCCGCATTTGTCCATCCAGCGTCTGGAACATGTCGCCGTCCTCTGCGCGGCGGACTATTATCTTATGTCCTGCAATGGTATCCAGGTCAAAGGCATGCATGGGCTGTCCATATTCCTCCATCACATAATTGGTAATATCCACCAGATTGTTGATGGGACGGATGCCACTGGCCGCAAGACGTCTTTGCATCCACTTGGGCGAGGGGCCTATTTTAATATTTTTGCACACTCTGGCACAATATCTGGGGCATAGATCCGGAGCAAGGACTTCTACAGAAATGTAGTCATTTACATTTTCGCTATTTCCAGTGTCCTTTACCACAGGGGGTACAAATGGCTTCTGAAAGGTAGCAGCAGCCTCTCTGGCCACGCCCAATACACTATAGCAGTCCACTCGATTGCTGGTGATTTCATATTCGAACACAGTGTCGTGAAGCCCTAAAAGCTCCACTGCATCAGCGCCTACCTGCACATCCTCCCCAAATATATAGATCCCATTCTCCGGCGCTTCTGGGTACATGCTCCTGTCAGCTCCCAGCTCCTCAATAGAGCACATCATGCCGTTGGAGGGTACGCCACGCAGCTTACCAGCCTTGATGCCAATGCCCTCCTCTGGCATAGGCCCCCCATCATGGCCTCCAGCCACCTTTCCGCCGTCCAGCACCACAGGCACTTTGTCTCCTACCTTCACATTCGAGGCACCAGTTACAATTTGAATCCTCTCGCTCCCCATGTCCACCTGACACACAATAAGCTTGTCTGCATCTGGGTGGCGCTCAATGGACATAATCTGCCCTACTAGGATCTTCTCCAGATTCTTGTCTCTTCTCTCGAACCCCTCTACCTTGGTGCCAGACAGGGTCATCGCATCACAATATTCCTGATCTGTACATTCCAAATCCGGCACATATGCTTTAATCCACGACAATGCTGTATTCATTTCTATCTTCCTTTCTTCTATTATGCAGTCTCATTTTCCCTCTCACTAGAATTGCTTTAAAAACCGGACGTCATTCTCATAGAGTAGGCGCATATCGTCAATCTCATATTTTAACAGGGCAATGCGCTCCAATCCTACCCCGAAAGCAAAGCCCGTATATTCCTCTGGATCAATGTTGCTCATCTCCAGCACATGGGGATGTACCATGCCACAGCCTAGTATCTCTATCCAGCCGCTGCCCTTGCAGAACCGGCACCCTTTGCCACCGCACTTAAAGCAGGTCACATCCATCTCCGCACTGGGCTCCGTAAAGGGGAAATGGTGAGGTCTGAACTTAACCTTCGTCTCCTCTCCAAACAAAGCCCTGGCAAATTCCGCCAATGTCCCTTTCAGATCCGCAAAGGTAATATGCTTATCAATTACTAACCCCTCGATCTGGTGAAAGGAAGGGGAATGGGTGGCATCCACTTCATCTGAGCGGAATACACGCCCTGGGGCAATCATGCGAATAGGCAGCTTCCCCTTTTCCATCTCATGTACCTGCACTCCAGATGTCTGGGTCCGCAGCAGAATATCCCCAGTGGTGCTGGCCACATAAAAGGTATCCTGCTCATCCTTTGCAGGATGGTCCGCAGGTATATTCAAAGCCTCAAAATTGTAATAGTCCTTCTCCACCTCAGGGCCTTCCACCACCTCATAGCCCATGCCCACGAAAATTCTCTCCACCTCTTCCAGAGCAATGCTATTGGGATGTCTGTGCCCCAGCTCAGTCTTGCTGGCAGGAAGCGTTACGTCAATGACCTCAGCCCTCATCCTGGCTTCTCTGACAGCCTTCTCGATTCTCGTCTTGTTCTCCTCCAGCATTTTCTCGATCTCAGCTCTGGCCTCATTCACCATCTGACCTACCTTCGGTCGCTCCTCTGGCGCCACATCTCGCATTCCCTTTAACAGATCAGTCAGTTCACCCTTTTTGCCCAGGATGCTTACCTTCAGCTCATTGAGTTTGTCAGCGGAATCACAGTTTTTAATCTGTGAAAACGCCCTTTCCTTGATTTGTTCTAGTTTTTCCTTCATTGTCATACCTCCTTGAAACCTTTTTCTCCAGTCGCCGCGCGGCCTGCACGCCGCCTAAGCGGCATATTACCTTTGTGCGGGCCTGTGCATAAAAAAATCCCCTGCAGCCTCCAAAGCTGCAAGGGACGAAATCACGTTCCGCGGTACCACCCTGCTTCCCGCCATCCGCTCTCTGCGAATAGCAAGCACTCCTCAGCGCGTAACATGCGCCACACGTCCCGATCTACTTGTGCCATCAATACCTCACGTTCCATCAGGCGATTCCGGTGGGAAATTCGCGATTCCTCTGAACTTAAGGAAGCTTTCAGCCAATGACTTCCTCTCTCTGCAAGAAGAACAACCACTACTCTGCACCATCCATACCTTTTATAACCTATTTCTCTTACTGATTCCTAATGATACTGTCTTCTCCCAAAAATGTCAAGACAAATTTTGCAATATCTCTCGCTGCTCCTACGCCATCACATCTGCCACCTGTACATTTGCCTTCTTTGCAAAGAAAGCGTCAATATTCCCCTTGATTTCCGCTGATTTCATAGACTTTGGCAGATAGCCAGCAGGCTTTAATGCCACTACCTTCCTCACACTTTCCCGATCTACCCTGCCGGTAAGGAAGATGACAGGTGTGTCTGCTAGATCCTCCTCTGCCCGGATCATCTCCAGCACTTGCCTGCCGTCACAGACTGGCATTTCGTAGTCCAACAGCACCAGATCTGGCTTGTCTAAAGTCATACTTCGGATGGCAGCCGCCCCGGATTTGGCCAGGCCCACCGAATAGCTCTCCTCCAACAGTTTCTTCATGGCCTGGAGCATCACATCGGAATCATCCACCACGAGTATCTTCTTTTTCTCTGCCTCCATATTCTCATCCAGATATTTCTTAATTTCAAATACTGCATTGTCCGCCTTGATAGAATGCCCTATGGACAAGGATTCTGTGAGCAAATGGGGTGCAGAGACACAGAAGGCAAAATACCCTGCCCCTGTGTTGAATAGCAGACTGCTCTGCTGATTCTTTTTTGCCAGCGCTCTTTCGAATTGATCATAATTAAGCAGGTTCTCTTCCCGAACTTCAAACTGATCCGCAGAAGGAAAATGCTCCTTGATGCGCTCCACGAATTGCCTGGCTGTGTATCTGGTAGCATTCATCAGCATGACGTCCACGCCCTTCGCCTCTGAGCCAATGATCTTTCCAATCGTATTTACAATCAGCCTCTCCTCAAACACAAGAAAGAACTCCCACCGGTCCCCTTTCTCCGTGCCATAGACCAGACGGTAGTAAATCCCCTTTCCGAATTTCTCCCCTGCATAGCTCTCGCTGATCACCCGCGCGTCCAGCTGAAACAGTTCATCTAGCATCCTGATGATCAGCTTCTTCAAAGCTTCCTGCTTTTCATCTGTAAGCATATCTTCCCAAATGCTGATGGCATCTCCCACAATTGCACGATCCTCTGTCAAAGTATGGCCCAGCAGCCATCCAGCACACACTCCCAGAAAATGCTTCACTGCCTCCTCAGAGTAATAAGACTCATTGAGCTCTTTTTCGATCTCTGGAAGGGTCTTCTTGCGAAAGGTGTCATGGAGATGTCTATGTCTCTCATATCCCTCATATCCAATGGAGGCCATATAGACCTCTTCCTCTGCAAAATGCTTCATAGCATGGCCCTTAAAGAATTTGATTCCCTCCTGATAGGCCCACTGGCTCTTACTGTCCGTGCCGTCATAGGAGAATAGCTTGTTCAATATACTGAAAAGCTTCCTGTGCTCTCTGTCAATAAGCTCCACACCAATATTAAATCTGTCCTGCCATACAAATTTGTTGCCGTTCATTTTGGCCTCCTTCGTTTTCTATTCTATCATTAGACCCAGACCGTATAGATCTCACACATGGTCTCTATTTACCAATACTTTGTTCACCGGCTCAAAATACCGATTCAGATAAGCACCGATCATAATAATGTACATGCAGAAATACATCCAAAGCAACACGATAATGATAATCGATAGGCTGCCATAGACGCCATAGGAGTTGCCATAGGTCACATAATAGGAAAAAGCCCATGAGAAAACACTCCACACCACAGCGGAAAAAACCGCTCCCGGAATCTGCTCCTTAAATACAAGCTTTCTGTCAGGTACATAGGCGTAGACCGCCGCAAACAACACGGAAAGCACCGCCCACACAAAAATAAACCTAAAGTTCATGATAAACGAAACCAGTTGCTGAAGCTGGGGAATCCGGTGCAATGCCAGATTCACCAGTTGATCGCCAAATACCATGAGAAACAGGGAAAGAATTACCACTATCAGCATCACGATTGTATAAAAGGATGCAATCATGCGCACCACGAAATAATTTCGTTTCTCCTCCACACCGTTGATGGCATTTAGACCTCGCATCAAAGCCATAACCCCTTTGGACGCCGACCATATCGTGGCGATCAGCGCAATGGACAAAACACCCGCTGAGTTATCATAAATATCAGAAATCAGACTCTCCGCCAGGGCATCCACCTGATCCGGTGTCACATCCGTCACCGCCTCCACCAGATTCTCCTCTGTCAAGGGCGTATAGGGGATGATTGTGCACACCATAATCAGCATAGGGACAATGGAAAGGAAAAAGAAAAAAGCTGTGCTGGCGGCAAAGGTACTGATATTCTGTTTCTTCATCTTTTTGGAAAAATCTAAAAATAAACAAAAAAGCTGGCGGACCATGGCAAACTCCTACTCAAGTTTTATGACCTTCCGTATATATTCTCAATGGCACAGTTTTCATAAAAGTATAGTAAAATGTCCATGGCAGAGTATCCGCTCTCCGCCATATCCCTGGCACCGTTTTGACTCATGCCCACTCCATGGCCAAACCCACCGCCATACAAATTATATCCTAACACATTTCCGTTTTTTATGCTAGTCGTAATCACAAAAAAACCGCTGGGCAATAAATTCATACCTGCAATTTTACTTCCATCCTGTAAAACCACACTGGATTCCCCATCGCTCAGCACAGCGCGTATGTAATGCTCAGATATCACTTTTATCTTTTCTGTTCCAGTTTGTATCACAAGCTCGTCAGCCACGCCGCCACTGCCTCGCTTTTCAATATACATATCTGTGATGTCAGAAAGACCTTCAATGGGGGCGCTAACATACTCCCCGTCCTTCCAGGTCAGAACAAGCTTGTTATTCGCCTCATAGCGCTGCTGCAACGTCTCCAGCATCTGAGCTTTGTCAATTTCCTCCACCTGATAAGTCCAGCGGTACCAGTTCTCCTCCACCTCGAAATCATCTGGATTCTTAGCTCGTATAAATGCTGCAAATGCCTCCTCGTCCCGCAGCTCCTCTCCCTTGTTCTCCACCGGTGTCCCACCTTCTCCTCCCAGAGCCGCCACTGCCTTTGTCATAGCCGTCTTGTTCAGTGGCTTTGCCCTCAGATAAGTCAGCTTCGGTGCATTCTGCGTCTTCCATACATTTGCATCGCTTCCCACGCCACAGGAGGTGGAATAATAGTAGGTCTCCGCCAGCCCCCTGTCCTGGGTAAACAAAAGCGCGCCATAGGTATCCTTCACAGCCGTTGTAGTGCTCTCTTGCTCTAAAATATTATTGTATACCTGGAAGGAGGTGCTGTCATCCAAATGAGCACCATACTGTGGATAGCCGGCGTGCATCATGCGCCCGTAAGCGTAGGTCCTGGCACAGATAGCCTGCGCCTTCAGAGCCTCCGCTGGATATCTGGCTGGCATCTCACTGGGCACCACGCTGTAGAGATATTCCTCCAGCAGCACCTCATTGATTACAACGATTCCTTCTTCTGTCCGCAAAAGCTCCATCTGTCCTCTGTAAGCAGGTGTTCCCTGACTTCGGCTACAGCTCTCCAAAGCAATTTGTCCTGTGAGCACATCCGGTACAATCTGAATGCGGTCAGAGACAAAATATTCACTGTTCCTGTCAACAGTCAAGGTATCCCCAGCCGAATGGCTTTCTTGCTGGACATGGCCGTAATCGCCGTAAAGCACATGGTAGCCTGCGTCACAGGTAAGCACTACCTCTTCATGGAAGATCCCCTCATAATTGGAGGTTTTCAACAGGACGCGTATGTATTCCATTGCATCCTCCTGTACCATGAGGATACCGCAGATTTCTCCCTGCTCCACACATAAGTCTGTAAAGCTATAGCCAAAGCAGAGATCATTCACCGTACACATCTTTAATGTGTCAAACAGCCGATAACCTTTACAGTCCGCCGCCAAAGGCAGTCGCCCGTATCCCTCCACCTCAATGCCTGTGTCATCTGCGCTGAGAATTTTTCCATTGATCTTCTCTCTTTTGGCACTGACTGCGGTAATTCCACCGTCTGTCACCACAATGTCTGCCACCTGCTCCCGCACAGATACGTCCGGCGTCACCTTTGTACCGTCCTCCCTAGTTCCCCATGGATAGCGCTCTGATGCGCCGTCCCGGAAAATCAGAATTCCTTCTTGATCCGCCTCCATAATCCATACATTGGCGAATGTCTCCACCACTGGTACATGAGGCTCCGGTGTAAGCTCTGGTATTTCCTCACCATCCCCCCTGGATATCAGCAGCGCTATCAGCCTGCCGATGAGCAATAGTACCAACAGCAAAAAGCCCAGCAGGCAGACAAAAGCTTTTATCTGCATCCTTTGTGACCTATTCCAGTTCCACCTGTTTCTGTTCAAAATCCCTCCCTAGCCCCACGCTGCGAATTTTCCAATTCTAAATGGCATCTAAAAGAGCAGCCCATAAAGGCTGCCCCTTCTTCTGTAACAGATGCCCAAAATGCCGCCTCCTGCTCTCTGACTCCTAGCAATGCTAGGTGGGTAACCGCAACCAAAGCTTTTGCCTTCCCTTCCAATCCTCTCTGGAAAAATCCAGGCGAGTGAGGGCTTGACAGCCACTTGGCAATATAGGAATCCCGTTTAAAGTAATGTAGGTTCAAAATAAGCAAAAGTTATCGCA
>CANRZC010000044.1 GCA_947644185.1 uncultured Acetatifactor sp. | reverse complement strand
CATCTGCCATGGAAAGGATGTCTATTACCCTGACTTCTACCAGGGTCGCAGCACAAAACAGGCCCTGCAGGAGTATTTCGAGTCCACCCTGGAGAATATACGGAAATTCTCTAATTTTGACGTATATGGGCATCTGGATTATGCAGTGCGCTATGCGCCAGAGAAGGACAAAGATTATTCCTATTCGGTGTACAGTGATATTTTTGACGAAATTCTAAAGCTCCTGTTGGAAAAAGGCAAAGGCATTGAACTGAACACTGGTGGAATCAAAAAGGGAATGGCAGATTTTCACCCCTGCATGGGCGTGCTGAAGCGCTACCTGGAGTTGGGCGGCGAAATCGTCACCATAGGATCAGATTCCCACGACACACAGCACATTGCCGATTCCTTTGATCGGGCTGCAGAGGTCTTGAAAGCATGTGGCTTTCGGTATTACTGTGTCTTTGAAAAAAGAGTGCCAGAATATATTAAGCTTTAACGAAGTGTCACTCTAGTGGATAAAACTACCTAAGCCGCTCCAGATAAACGGAAAGCCGCCCTGCTTCCTCAAATCTCTCCTTTTCCTGAAAGCCTGCCTTTTCCAATGCCCGAAGGGATCCAATATTCTCGGCATAGGAAAAGGCGCCTACCTTCTCAATGGCATACCGGGAAAAGACCTCCGGGAGAAACATGCCTGCCGCCCCACTGCCCACACCCTTTCCCCACATCTTTTTCTCAAAAATCAGGAAACTGAACATGGCCATTTTTTCTTCCGCCTCATCGATTCCATAGCACCATACATCCCCCACATAAGTGTCATCCACTTCAATACACCTGCCGAAGCTCCTGGCCTCTGGCTGGCAGGATGCCTCAAATTGTAAGAGTGCCTCCTGTATCGAGACACTCTGTATGGGAATACTTTTTCTGATTTCCTGGTCCTGGGTCCTCTTCCAATATATTTTTACATGTTCCACTGTTCTGGGCGTAAGCGTGATTTTCATGTATAATCCCCCTGTGATTCACTGCTCATCTTCCTCTTCCAGCACTTCGATAAGCTCTTCCCTTGCGTCTCGGATGGTATCGTGGTCCCCATCCTTCAGGGCTGCCTCGAAGACTGTGATATATCGGTCCAGCTTACGTCTGCGCTCCCCCAGAGACTCCTCATACATCCGCTCTGCACGCAGAAGCACCAGACGATTCTCCTCGTAATCTCTGGGCTGAATCTTTAGGTAGGCCAGCTCCTCCATTCGCTTCTTGATCTCCTCCTCGGTCATCTCATTGTCCTGTCCCTTGATGACCATCTTTCTGGTCTCACCTGTGGACACCACCGTAACCTCCACCTCTAACAGAGAATTAATGTCATAGGTATATGTCACGTCCACAGCCTCTCTGCCTTTAGGTCCCTTTGGAATATCAATCTCCAGCTCTCCCAGGAACAAATTATTTCTAGCAAAACGGCTCTCCCCCTGAAGCACTCGCACCCGGACCTTCGTCTGGTTGTCTCTGGCTGTGTACAGGCGCTCTGTATGACTGGCAGGAATAACGGTATTTCGTTCAATGATAGGACAAAACCTGCCATCTTCGTATTTTCCTTCATCGTACTCCACCACTACTTCCGTGCCCAGCGTAAAGGAGCATACATCTGTGAGGATAACCTCCTTCACCTCCTCCCTGCGCTCCTTCATGGCAGCCTGCACCGCCGCGCCCAGGGCCACGGTCTCATCAGGATTCATTTTGGTATCCGGAAACTTCCGAAACAGACGTATCAGAAAATCTCTCACAATGGTCAGCCTAGTGGCCCCACCGATGAGCAGCACCTCATCGATGTCTGAAAGCTTCAGTCCTGCATCTGCCAGGCTCTTCTTCACAGGCTCCCTGATCTTCATCAAAAGCTCCTCACAGGCCTCTTCGTATTCTCTGTAAGTCACCTTTTGCTCCAGCATCTCTTCCTTATACAGAAAGCTCATCACAACCATATCTGTGTCATTGATAGCGCATTTCGCTTTCTCTGCCTCCCGGAATAAGCGTACCTGCTCCTTCTCAGAAAGATTCTGCACCTGCAGCTTCGCCTTCTGCAAAAATAGCTTTGCCATCACCTCGGTAAAGTCTTCCCCGCCCAGATAGTTGTCCCCGGCCACAGCCCGGACCTCCAGAATGTTGTGATACAGTTCCAGAATCGACACGTCAAAAGTACCGCCCCCTAAGTCAAACACCAGAAAGCGAGTGTCTTTTGTCCTATCGTAAAGTCCATATGCCACGGCTGCCGCGGTGGGCTCGGAGATCATGCGCTCCACCTTCAGCCCCGCCAATTCTCCTGCCCGCTTCGTAGCTTTTCTTCTCTTGTCGTCAAAATAAGCCGGCACACTGATCACAGCCTCGCTCACTTCCTCCCCAAGAAAGCTCTCTGCATCCTCCTTCAGGGATCGCAGCACCAGGCTGGAAAGCTCTTCTGGCCTGAAGTGCTTTCCACTTAATATGTAATCTCTCTCCGTCCCCATGCTTCGCTTAAAGGTCTCTGCCACCGTATCTGGATAGAGGCTCATGCGCTCTCTGGCTGTCTCCCCCACAAACACATTTCCCTCACTGTCCACGCTGACCACCGAGGGCGTAAGGTTCTTCCCCAGCCTGTTGGGAATGATTTTCGGCCCTTCTTCTGTAAAATATGCAATCAAACTGTTGGTCGTACCTAAGTCAATTCCTACTATCATGCTTACCTCCATGATACTGCTGTGAAGTATCGACTACCAGTATAACACAACTAGCAGCCACATACACGAAAAAAATGCAGATTGGAAAAAATTTATAGGGAAAAAGCCATATGCTTTATAGCCAGCATATACTCATCCCATGGTTGTACCATTAGATTGCGCTGCAATCGCTCTTTTGCCTCTTCCCGCTTTCCCACCCGCAGCAAGAGCAAAATCCGCACCCCTTCTAATTCCTTACACAGGGGGCAAGTACATGTATGGCAGATTTCACATTGATCCTCTCTATCCAGCAGCTCCTGGAGCTGCTCTGGCTCTTTTGTATAGTAAGACGCCAGAAACTCCATCTGCAAATGTCCCTTCTGCCTATTGTAGTATTTTCGCCTGCCCACAGTGCTCTCTTTTTCCAGCCATGTGCCCAGCTTCGCCGCATATTTCTTCCCCTTTGTGTCATTTCCACAGAGAATACAGGCAAACACTGCATCGCAAATCTTGTCCTCCATGGTCTTCTCTATCAGACCATTCTGAAACATCTTGTCAAAGGCCCCCACTGCCCCATTTTTGCTGCCAAATATAAGCTCCCACCAGCCCTTGCAGCAGTAATAGGCCGGATAGGAGACTGTCCTTCCCTGGCCGGTGGCAGCGGAGGAACCGCTTTTGATAAAGCGGAAAAAGGATCCCCCGAATTCACCCTTTATCTCCTTTTTCCACTGTCTGAGCACCTGCTGTGCCATATACTTCTCCCCTGCAGCCACATACAGCTTCACCAGTCTTTCATACCGTGTCCAGTTGTTCTTTACATAAAAGCGTTCATAGATAGACGCGGCATCTCCCGTCCTTCCTGCCCGCATGGCAAATTCCGCCAGATTGTCGCCGAACCAGTTGCTCTTGTTCTCTCCTGTCAGCTCTTCGTATTGGATATATGCCTGGTACGCCCTCTGGGCATCCCCCAGCAAGGCATATAGATTTCCCATATCCGCATAGATGACAGGGGACATTTCCTTGTCCATATGAAGGATGGCTTTCTTTAGATAAAACAGTGCTCTTTCATATTCCCCTTGATATTTGTAGGTAAAGCTTAAGCCATTCAGTGCATAGGGGTTCACATGGTTGATATAGAGCGCTTTCTCAAAATCCTCTCTGGCTTCCTCTAAATGGTGCGCCGCTCTGTGAAAAATAGCACGTTCCACCAACATGAAATCATCGGGATAGTGATACAAATATTCGGTCAGAATGGGAAGTCCCTTCTGGTAGTATTCCTCTTTCCCCTCTTCCACATGCTTAAAGTATGTACGTCTAAACTCCTTCAGCTTCTCATTTAGCTCACTGACTTCCATCACTTCTTCCCGCATCTGAAAGCCATAGGCATCTATGAGCACGCTACCCACGCCATTCTTTTGGGCATCCTCTAGGACCTTTTCAAAATCCTCATTGCGCTTCAGATCCAGGTATACCTTTGCCAGATACTCATAAGACTTTACAAAGCTGGGAAAATAGCGGATGCACTGGCTTGCCGCTCGGACCACGCCTCCGGCATCCAACTGTCTTCTGTAGGTTTCCAGCATCGAAGCATACGCAGCGTAGATTTGAAATTCTTCGATCAGCCGTTCGCAGACCTGGATGCTTTGCTCATACTCCTGCATCTCCATGTACACCTGGGCCATTTCCAGCAGAACACCTACATCCTTTGCGTCGCCAGTGAGGATACTCTCCCCCTCCTGAATGGCAAGGACAAATTTCTCTTTGTCCCGGTATCCCAGACTATGGTAACACTGCATTCGAATCAAATGGGCCTGCCGCAGTCTGTCCCTGTCCTTTTTGTCTTCCACCTCATCGGCTCCTGCATTTTTCGCGATCTTTGCCTCCAATGCCGGCTCCCAAAGCCTGGTCATAGCAATGGCTTCCTCGTACTCAGCCTCCTCCACATAGAGCTTCGCCATGAGTCCATTGTACTCCGCTTCTTTTTCTGGAGGCAGCATTTTCTGTAGCTCCAGCGCCAGGCGGATCCCTCTGGCAATTTTGCCATCCTGCAGGTAGCACCAGCAAAGCTCCAGGCCATTCTCCCAATCGTGATTTTCCAGATACCCTTTCTCCAGACCTTTCTCCAGCTGGCTGTTGATCTTTATAAGGAGATCCATAAACCCCTCATCACTGCCAGCAGCCAACACCTTTTCCGCGCATTTTTTGGCCTCTCTGTACTGTCCCTGGTCATAGTACCACTCAGTAAGCCGCACATTTGCCATGTAATGGCTGTCGTTATCCTCCTTAAGCTCCTGGTAAAGCTGTGCTGCGCGCCTTCTAAAGCCCTCATTCCCCTCGTCCTTCTGGCTCCAGAGAATTTCGGCAAAATTATAGCTGATCATAGTATCTTTTGGGTATTTCACAAGCTGTTGTTCCAGCAGGGCTATGGCTTGCTCCAGCTTTCCCTGTTTTACAAGGACATTGCCGCGGCTGACCTCCATCACTGGGTGCTTGATCCCAAGAGCGTCTGCATTCTGCACACACCGCTCTGCCTCCTCCAGCCTGTCTTCATGTAGCGCCTGCCAGCATCGCTCATAATACTCCAGAAACTGATCATAATCCCCATCCTCTGGCCCTTCAAACTGGGTAAAATCCAGCTCCTCCCCCCGCTGACATCTACCGATGATATAATGCATAAAATTGGCAGGAAACTTCTCCCGAAGCGCTTTGGCATCCTTTACAATGGACAGCCGCTTGTCAAAAAGCTTCCACACCTGGGTCGGCAGCTTATAATGCTCTGTCAAAAAACGCAGCAGCTTCTCTCTGCAATTCTCTTCCTCCTCCAGAGAAAGGAAAATGTCCTCGTCAAAAAGTGCCTTCCAGCACTCCTCATTCTGTCTGGAATGAATGTTCTGGTAAATTGCCACTGCCTTTTCCAGCCACAGACCTGACGGCGTAGTATCTCTGGGCACTTCCTCTGGCTCTGCATCCTCCGACTCCTTTGCATATCTGCAGGCCTCCTCGTAAGCTCCCCGCAGCAGCTTAAAGCCCTCCGGATTATCCTCTGGATTGGTCACGGCAAGCTTCTCCCGATAGGCATTCTTCAGCACCCGCTCATCCTTTGTGGCCTCAATTCCCAATATCTGAAACGCTTCTGTCCGATTCATGTGTCCGCCTCCTGTTCTAGCACGGCTATAGATACAAAAAGAGGCAGAAGAATCCTTCTGCCCCCTTAATCCACCCTTTCCTTAAAAGACAAATTTATCCGCAAAATAAGCATCTAGATCCTGGATCGCCACTCTCTCCTGCTCCATGGAATCCCTAAAGCGCACCGTCACACAGCCATCTGTCTCGGAATCAAAGTCATAGGTAATGCAGAACGGTGTCCCAATCTCATCCTGGCGACGGTATCTCTTGCCAATGTTCCCTCTGTCATCATACTCGCAATTGTACTTTTTAGAAAGCTGCGCATAAACTTTCTCAGCACCCTCACCCAGTTTCTTGGAAAGAGGCAGTACGCCAATCTTAACCGGCGCCAGTGCAGGGTGGAAACGGAGCACGGTACGCATATCGCCGCCTTCCAGCTCCTCCTCATCATAGGCTGCACACAGGAATGCCAGCACCACCCGATCTGCGCCCAGGGACGGCTCTACCACATAAGGTATGTATTTTTCTTTCTTCTCATCATCGTAATAGCTCATGTCTTCACCAGAGGTGTTGGCATGCTGGGTCAGGTCATAGTCTGTTCTGTCAGCAATGCCCCAGAGCTCGCCCCAGCCAAAGGGAAACAGGAATTCAATATCTGTGGTTCCCTTGCTGTAGAAGCTCAGTTCTTCCGGGCTGTGATCCCGCAGACGCATCTCATCCTCTTTCATCCCCAGGGAAAGTAGCCAATCCCTGCAGAATCCTCTCCAGTATTGGAACCATTCCATATCCGTGCCTGGTTCACAGAAGAACTCCAGCTCCATCTGCTCGAACTCCCGGGTGCGGAAAGTGAAGTTGCCCGGCGTGATCTCATTGCGGAAGGACTTGCCGATCTGGCCGATGCCAAAGGGAATCTTTTTGCGGGAAGTTCTCTGTACATTCTTGAAATTCACAAAGATACCCTGTGCTGTCTCAGGGCGCAGATACACCACGCTCTTTGCATCCTCGGTGACGCCCTGAAAGGTCTTGAACATCAGATTGAACTGTCTGATGTCTGTAAAGCTGTGCTTGCCACAGCTAGGGCAGGGAATATTATGCTCCTCCACAAAAGCCTTCATCTGCTCCTGGCTCCAGGCATCTACACTCTCGGAAAGGGCTATCCCTTTTTCTGCACAGAAATCCTCAATGAGTTTATCTGCCCGGAATCTCTCATGACATTCCTTACAGTCCATCAAAGGATCGGAAAAGCCGCCAATATGACCGCTGGCCACCCAAGTCTGAGGATTCATCAGAATCGCACAGTCCACGCCTACATTGTAAGGATTCTCCTGAATAAATTTCTGCCACCATGCCCTTTTCACATTGTTCTTCAGTTCCACGCCCAGGTTGCCGTAGTCCCACGTGTTGGCCAGGCCACCATAAATCTCCGACCCAGGATATATGAAGCCCCTTGCCTTTGCCAGTGCCACGATTTTTTCCATTGTCTTTTCCATATTGAAACCATACCTTTCTGTTTTCTAAAAACCTCTATTTTATTCATATAAAACGCAGGCTATCCCTTCCACACCTAAAGTATTGATGCTTCCATCTGGGTTTAGAGACGCGCCCTTACTCATATGGGTCACCTTTCCAGGACAATACACATTTCCCTTCATATCAGTAATCAACACATGGCCCTCCGCCTGCTGTAGCAATTCCTCCGAAAAATCTGCACCGTCCTTTACGCTCTCCATATCCACACCAGAGGTGCGCCCCTGCTGCACCGCATCCGCCACCGTTCCAGTGAAAAATACCTCCTGTAAAAATTCCGAGGCGCTCTCCCAGCCGTCAAAGCGATATGTCACCACGACCTTTCCACTGCCGTCCTCCAGGGCCTCTACCTTTTCCACTGCCACAGCTGCCGATTTGCCTACAGAGCTGTTATATTGTCCCGCCTCCTCGCTGGCCATGGCCTGGAGCTCTGAGAGAACATAGTCAGCCTTATCAAACAGTCCCACCTGCCATACAGTGACTGCTCCCTCCTTGTCCACAGTCACAGAAGGAGTGTCTACAATATCCGGCACCTTTGCTCCGCCACAGCCCACGAGGAACAGGGCACACAGGCAAAGCGCTACCGCAAGTTTTCCATATTTTCTCATCATCTTCCCTCAGCCTCCAAAATTCTTAAGTAATTGTACCAAAAACATTTCGTTTTTTCAACATAGAGTTTGCAAAACTTCAAGGCTTTTAAACGAATGTCCCGCAAACCGCTTCATGTACTGTCCTGCCACAGTCTCCAGCTGCTCAAGAACCATATCCGTCACATTGAAAGTATAAAGCTTTTCCACCGGACTGGTTGTTATGTAGTGCAAGGCAAATACTGTGGAATCCTCCACAACCGCCCCTATAAGCGGTGTCAGTCCTTCTCTGGTGAAATCCCTGGGAAACTCCCCGTTGACCATCATGGTCCTGCACTCGAATACACAGCGCACCAGAGGATTGGGAAGAGATGCGGCGCAGAGTGCACGCAGAGACTGGTATAGAAGCTTCATCATCTCCCGCTCATCATTGCCCTCTCTGGTACAAAAATCTGTCACCTCTGCAAAATACATGCCATAGCAGGCGCCGATATAATCTGAACGAAGCTCTTCAAAATAGTTTTTCACATCTGCTTCTGCAAGGGTGTAAGCACTTTTTCCTTCATAAAGCTTGAAATTGCCAAAGGAAAAAGGGTTGGTGGCTGCTGCCAGACGGCTGCCTGGCTTTCTGGCTCCTCTGGCAAAGGCCGCCACCTTCCCTTTCTCCTTAGTCAAAAGACTGATACGCCTGTCGTACTCCCCCACAGGGCTCTGCTTCAGTATGATTCCTGTCACCAATATATAGTCCTGCATGATCGCCCTTTTTGCTCTGCTCCTGCCTCACATTTGATATGAAAGACAGATAATCTTCCACTTTTCCGCTGCTTAAGAATCGCTCCCAGTACCTTTCTTCCATTTCTGCATCCTCCTGTGTACAGCCTTCGAAAATCTTTTCATACTTAGAGTCTGCATTTTCACTTTTTATATTCCTTTTTTTACTGGTAGGTCTTGCTAATCATTTCCTGTGATGTCCTTTTGATTATAGCCAAAGTTTCGCAGCAGATAGTCACTGTCCCTCCAATCCTTGCGCACCTTCACAAAAATTTTCAGGTTGGCCTGCATCTCCAGCATCTCTTCGATATCTCTTCTGGCTGCACTGCCGATTTTTTTAAGCATCTGTCCGCCCTTTCCAATAATGATCCCCTTGTGGGAATCCTTTTCACAGACAATAGACGCCTCGATCTGACATATTTTTCCCTCTTCTTTCATGGATTCCACTTCCACTGCGATGCCGTGGGGCACTTCATCCTCCAGCAGACGCAAGGCTTTCTCCCGAATCAGCTCTGCCACAATCTCCCGCATGGGCTGATCCGTAATGGTATCCTCGTCAAAATAGGCCGGCCCTTCCGGGAGATAGCGAAAGATGCATTTCACCAGCTCATCTGTATTGTCCCCCTTTAAGGCGGACACAGGCACAATTTCTGCACAATCTATGGCCTTTCGATAGGTGTCAATAAAGAAAAGAACTTCCTCTTTTTTCACCGTGTCCGTCTTATTGATTACCAGAATAATTGGGGCCTTGACCTTCTGTAATTCCTCTATGATATGTCTCTCGCCAGCTCCGATAAAGCTGGAGGGCTCCACCAGCCACAGGATTACGTCTACCTGATCCAGAGTAGTCTCGGCAGCGCTTACCATATACTGCCCTAGCTTGTTCTTCGATTTGTGGATACCCGGCGTATCCACGAACACGATCTGCCCCTCCTGGGTGGTCAGCACAGTCCGAATCCGGTTGCGGGTGGTCTGGGGCTTATTGGATGTGATTGCTATCTTCTGCCCAATCAAATGATTCATCAACGTGGACTTCCCCACGTTGGGCCTGCCAATTAAAGTGACAAAGCCTGACTTATACGGTTTATTCTCCATCTCTACCTCATTTGTCTGCTTTTTTGTTTGATTGCATTTTTCATGTATAATAGAATCCAAAGGAAGGATTCTGTTATCATGTACAATAGAATCCAAAGGATTCTATTGTCTAGTATTATACAAGAGCTTTTCGGAAAAATCAATTGTATTAGGCATCATTTTTTGACACCTGCATCCTGTCCAGCCTCCCACTCCTGGAGCTTAGCCTCTCTGGCCTGCATCCTGGCTCTCTCCTCCTGTTCTCTGGCCTCCTTCTTCCGAAGCTGTTTTGCCCGCATTTTCTTCCCGCAAATCACAAGGACCAGAATAACCAATGCCCAAATCACCAGATAGGGGATATGTGTCACAAACCAGACAAGTGTCTCTTGGGCGTCTCCCCCGATGTCCCTCAGGCTTCCCATAAATCCCTTTCCGATGCGCTCCCAGACGCTGGGCTCCTCCAGCTCCACAGGAGTCAGCTCCCTGACTTCCGATACATTGATTTCTACTGTGCTGTAGTCCACCAGATTGTCAATGGTCCGCAGCTGGGACTCCATACTCTCCAGCTGGTACCGCACTTCCGACAGCCTCTCCTCCAGCGTGATAATCTCCTCCACAGTCTCCGCCCGGTCCAGGAATTCCAAAAGCCGGGACTGTTCTGTGCGCAGGGTATTCTTGCGGCTCTCCATGTCTACATAGGACAGGGTCACATCCTCCACATTTTCGTAACGCCTGACCACATTGCTAATGTCCGACACGGTCTGCAAAAATGCGTTCAACTGTCCCCTAGGAACGCGAAAGGTTATCTGTGCATAGCGAGAGCCAGAATAGTCGGAATAGCTGCTGCCATTGTAAGTCTCCATGCTCTCTACGTAGCCGCCCATGTCCTCCACCTGGGTCTCCAGCGAGGTCATCAACTGTTCGAATTCTTTGGTCTCCACCTCAAGACGCACATTCTGAATCAGCTTTCTGTCATCTAAAATACCTCCGTTACTGGATTTTGTGGAACCGTCTGCGCCGTAATCCATTTCATACTCCGGCGCTGCAGCCTCCTCATATACGCCTGCTCCAGCATTGTAATCCAAATTGCTATTCATGATGTCCATACTGTCTGTGGTCATCTTCGTTGCCCCGCTGTCTGCGGAGCCACAACCAGTAAACAGAATTGTAGTCAAAACACATCCGAAAATCCCTGTCAAAATCCTTTTGCCAGCAGTCCGTCTCTTTTTCTCCCCACTTTTTCTTGCCATACTTTTCATACACTCCTCCCTTCTGCCCTACCTGTGGGCACTGCCACTGCTTTTACTGTCTGGTCCGGGCTTTCTGTCACTCCCCTGTGGCTGCCATCTATCCACGCCCTTTGGGGCTCCGCCAGACCTCCCTTGTAAAAAAGCCGGGACATTCCAGCCTGACAGGAACGTCCCGGTCTACTAATATAGACGAAAATTCTTAGGAAAGGGTTTCAACATTCATAAACTTATCCGCTTCCGCCTTGATTTTCTGCTCACTGCCCACCGCACAGAGGAAATCATCCTCCATAAAGGCCCTGATATAGGCTCCCAGACTGCGAATATCCTCTGCAGTCACATGGATGACTTCATCCCTCTCTTTTTGCAGGATTTCCACGGTCAGACCCTGCATGTAGGCTTCTCTGGAGCGTCTTCCCTTTGCCGCTGCTGTCAAAGGCACATCCATCTGGCTGAAGGTACCAATAATATACTGGGTCAGCGTCCTCTCGTTGGCGTCATATGCCTCAATAAAGT
>CANRZC010000043.1 GCA_947644185.1 uncultured Acetatifactor sp. | reverse complement strand
ATTGCATTTACTGTAGAAGCATTCTGGCGTCTAATACTTGGTTTGGCTAGCCATAGGCGGAGTATCTACAATTATGTAGTCATATGAGAGTTTTAATGCTTCAAACATCTGTCCACAGAGCTCCTCCTCCAGAAGCTCTGCGGGATTGGGTGAATAGGGACCTGCAAAAATCAGACTCAAATTTTCCTCATTGGTCTCAAAGATTATATCCTTCAGCACTCTCTGTCCACTTAGATACTGGGACAGGCCATCTACCTCCCCCCTCACCTCACAGCAGCTTAAAAGCACAGATTTGCGGATGTCCGCGTCCACCAGCACAGTCTTCTTTCCAATCTGTGCTAAGGATCGGGCTATGGAGAGAGAAATATTACTTTTGCCCTCGTCCGGCATGGAGCTGGTGAACATAATGACCCGCACATTCCTGCCACTGAACTGCAGGTTGGTCCGCAGGGTTCTAACCGCCTCATCATAGCCATAGTCATCCTCTGGTTTTTTCAGTAACATCAGCTGGCTGGCACTCATTTTTTTGCTCCTTTCTTCCGCGCCTTTTTAGAAGCTTTCTTCTTGCTCTCCTTATTCTTTACCCGTTCAGGAACAATGGCCAGGACGCTTAATCCCAGATATCTCTCCACATCCTCCTCGGTCTGTACTGTATCATCCATCAAAAATTTCACAGTGATGACCCCACAGACCAACACCATTCCCAGCAGAGCGCCCAACAGAACATTTCTCTTGTTATTAGGGCTCACTGGAATAAAATTCACCTCGCCGTCCTCAATGATCTTCGGCGGAACCATCTCCATGATATCTCCGATATAATCTGAGGCAGTGGCCGCTACCTGATTCACGATCTCCCTTGCCAGACGAGGATCCGGATCTGTCACAGTCAGCGTCATAATTCGCTCTGAGCTGTCGGAGATGGAGATCTTACTGCGAAGCTCCCTGTAAGTCATGTCAAGCCCCAGTCTGTCAATGACCTCTTGCAGTAGAGGCCTGGTCTTAATGATTACTTTATAGTCCTCGCTCAATTGACTTCCTATCTGCAAATCTGCCAGCGATGTCAATGTGGTCTCCTTCGACAGGACATACAGCATGGCAGATGAAGTATATTGGGGGATCAGCACAAATTTACTGTACACCCCAGCCAAGCTCCCACAAACCACTGCTGCCAGCAAAATCAGCCACAGCCTTTGGCGGAAGGCCAGCAAAATCCCCAGCAAATCTATCTCAATATCATCATCCTTACTGATAACCTGACTCTGTTCCTTTGCCATTTTTCTTATCGTATCCCTTCTTCATTTCTCCTGCGCTGTTTTTAGGATATGGGATGGATTTTCCCATGTCATTTCCCTGAATAATGACTCATTTACATGCCCTTTGGCCCATTCCAGGGCCCCGCCTATCTCCGGAGGCCTATAGTCCATCCGGTGCATATCTGTCCCCAGATAATGGATTCTTCCCGCCAGCACTTGTCTGCGGCACCACCGTACATCCCGGTTTAAATATCCCCCCTGAAGGCTTCCGTAATTCATCTGAAACAGGCATCCGCTGCCTTCCAGATCCTCCAGCTTCTCTTCCTTCCTCAGACACCCATACCGTTCCATGTGAGCTAACACTGGCAGATATCCTGCTGACACCAATCTACGGATCCCTCTGTAAAGGCTTCCATAGGATACATCCGTGGCAAATTCCACAAGGACATACCGGCTGTCCGCCATGGTAAGGAGCTCACCTGCCTTCAGTCTCTCCGGCGCTTCTTCATGAAATAGAATCTCCTGTCCCAAATACAGTGAAAAATCCGGATACTGTCTCCGGAATTTCTCTTCTACCTCTATGGCCAGCTCCCGAAGCACTGCTGGTTTCAGCCCTACGTAGTCGTGAGGTGTGGCAATGATACCGCTGATTCCAGAGGATACCGCTCTCTCCAGCAGGTGGCAGGATTCCTCCAGATTTCTGGCGCCGTCATCAATGCCCGGCAGGATATGTGCATGTATGTCGATTATCTTTCCCTGTTCCATGCCTGCATTCCTCTGCCATCTTCCCTTGCTTTTCCTGTGTCATATGTTTTTACATTTTCACTATAGCATCAATTACCCCCCCGGATCAAGTTCCCGGGGTGCTTCCCAAGGGGTTGGGCTTTGGGCATAGTGACAAATATTTCAAAGGAAATTTTTGTCTCAAATTTGGAGTCTGAACATTTTTTCGTCAATTGTATCGTCATATATACCCTATATTTTGCGTTTTTTGACGCTTTTCTTTGTCGTTCCTTGAAACTATTGCGACAAAGTGATGATTTTAAGATTTTTTTAATAATTTATGGCAGCCTTGCAATTCCCTCTCCATTCCGGTAAACTAAAAAGGATAACACGCAAAAAGATGCTAGACAGGAACTCGATAAAAAGGAGGAATTGTACATGGAACTAAAAGCCAGAAAGGATGTGCCCACGGCGCTTACCTGGGATCTGTCCTCTATCTATGCCACAGAGGATGAGATGTACGCAGACGTGGAGAAGCTGAAGGCCCTGGCCGGCCGCATGGTAAAGGATTACAAGGGAAAACTGAACACCCCACAGGTTATCAATTCTTGCCTGGATGATCAGAGGGAATTGGAGCGCTTGTTTACGCTCACAGGCACCTACTGTGACCTGGCAGTGTCTGTGGACTACTACGATACCTACAATCAGGAGCGCAATGAAAAGCTCAGTCGCCTGTTCGCAGAGATTAGCAGTTCCTTAAGCTTCATAGACAGTGAGATTGTAGAGCAGGATGAGGCCACCTTAGAGAAAGCCATGGAGATGACCACTGCCAACAAGCATTACTTAGCAGATGTGCTGCGGGGCAAGCCTCACAAGCTGCACCCAGAAGCTGAACGGGCTTTGGCGGCCTTGTCTCAGAGCCTGGGGGCTCCCTACCAGATCTACAATATGGCCAAGTTGGCCGACATGAAATTTGACGCCTTCTCTGTGGGGGAAAAGGAATATCCCCTGGGCTATTCTCTCTTTGAAGACGACTATGAATACGAAAGGGATACCCAGGTGCGCCGCACTGCATTCGCCGCCTTCTCGAGAAAGATCAAGGAGTACGAGAATGTCACTGCTGCTGCCTACAATACCCAGGTGCAGACGGAGAAGACTATGGCCACTCTCCGGGGCTTTCCCTCTGTGTTTGACAGTCTGCTTTTCCCCCAAAAGGTCACAAGGGATCTGTACAATCGCCAGATCGACTTGATTACGGAAAAGCTGGCTCCCCATATGCGTAAGTATGCCCGTCTGCTGCAGCGCATTCACGGGCTGGACAAGATGACCTTTGGGGATCTGAAAATTGCCGTTGACCCAGAGTACGACCCAAAGGTCACCATAGAGGAGTCCAAAGCTTACATAGAAAAAGGCCTCTCCATTTTAGGAGAAGATTATGTGGAGATGGTGCGGACTGCTTACCGGGATCGCTGGGTGGACTTCGCCCAGAATGCGGGCAAATCCACAGGAGGCTTCTGCGCCAGCCCTTACGGCAAGAATTCCTTTATCCTGCTGTCCTGGAACAATCGCATGGCAGATGTGTTCACCCTGGCCCATGAGCTGGGACATGCAGGACATTTCAAAGCCTGCAATGAGGCCCAGTCCATCTTCGACACCAATGTGTCCGGCTATTTTGTAGAGGCGCCCTCCACCATGAATGAGCTGTTGATGGCCCATTATTTGCTGAAGACCAACCCAGACAAGCGCTTCCGCCGCTGGGTGCTGTCCTGTATGATCAGCAATACTTATTATCATAATTTCGTCACCCATTTGATGGAGGCAGCCTATCAGCGCAAGGTCTATGAAATCGTGGACGCTGGCGGCAGTGTGAACGCGGAGGTGCTAAATGGCCTGATGAAAGAGACCCTGCAGAAGTTCTGGGGAGAAGATGTGATTATTTCTGACGACGCGGCACGCACCTGGATGCGTCAGCCCCACTATTACATGGGCCTGTATTCCTACACCTACAGCGCAGGGCTCACGGTGGCCACCCAGGCCTGCAAGCGGATTGAGAGGGAAGGGCAGCCTGCAGTGGAGGACTGGAAGAAGGTTCTGGCCGCAGGGAGCACCCTGGATCCCATTGGCCTGGCAAAATGCGCGGGTATCGATATCACCACCGACCAGCCCCTGTTAGACACCATTGCCTATATTGGGGAGATCATTGCCCAGATCGAGAAGCTGACGGACGAATTGGAGGGCTGAGCAAACATCCCCCGGCAGACGCCAAATCTGCCGGGGGATGTTTATATGCTTACACTTCATTCCATTCAATCAGAATACTCTCATACTCCACAGGCACCCGCCCCAAGGTCAGGCCGCTGTGCATCCAGGTACAGCCCTTTCGCACCTGCCCATTCTCAGAGCAGCGATACTGCTTCTCTGGATCCAGCCCCTTTGCGTGGATGTGCACCGGAAGGGGATTCCCCTCCGCAGAAGTCATCACCAGCGTAAGCAGAGCATGTTCCTTTGCCTGATCCACCACCTGCCAGGCACAGAATCTGTCTCCCGGGGTCTGGATGCGGTAGTAGTCTCCCTCTCTGATCAAAGTATTATATTTGTGGAACTGTGCTACCTGGTCCTTGACCAGCGCCTTTTCTTCCTCTGTCACCTTGTTCAGATCCAGCTCATAGCCAAAGCTCCCCGCTAACGCCACATGTCCTCTGGTGGCAAAGGACGTGATGCGGCCTGTCTGGTGATTGGGCACTGCAGATACATGGGAGCCCACAGCGCTCACCGGATAGAAAAAGGAAGTCCCATACTGAATCTGCAATCTATTCACTGCATCCGTATTGTCACTGCACCAGATCTGGGGTGCATAGTAGAGCATCCCTGCGTCAAACCGCCCGCCTCCTCCGCTGCAGCCCTCTAAAAGCAGATTGGGGAATGCCGAAAGCAGCCTCTCCAGAAGCTCATACATGCCTAATATCAGTCTGTGGGACACCTCCCCCATCCGCTCTCTTCCAAGGGCATTGCTGTACACATCGCAGGTGCTCCTGTTCACATCCCATTTCACATAGTCCACTGAGGCCTCCCGCAAAAGGCTGGAAAGTGCTTCGAACAGATAGTCCCTCACATCTTGGCGGCTTAAATCCAGTACCAATTGGTTTCTGCCCCGGTTGGGCTCTCTGCCTGGAATCCGCACAGCCCATTCTGGATGGGCTCTGTACAGGTCAGTGTCCTCTGAGATCATCTCCGGCTCCACCCAGAGGCCAAATTTCATGCCCATATCATGGATTTTCCCACTGAGTTCAGCCAGGGAACCGCCCAGCTTTTTCTCGTTCACATACCAGTCCCCCAGGCCGCTGTTGTCATCGTCCCGCTTGCCGAACCACCCGTCGTCCAGCACTAGCATCTCGATTCCCAGCTGTGCTGCCTGGGTGGCAATTTTTAAAATCTTCTCTCCGTTAAAGTCAAAATAGGTGGCCTCCCAGTTGTTGATCAGTATGGGGCGCTTTTTGTGCTGGTATGCCCCTCTGCACATGTGATTTTGCAATATTTTGTGATACTGGTGGGAGAGTTTTGTAAGTCCCTCATCTGAGTAGCTTAAAATCACCTGGGGCGCGTCAAAGCTTTCCCCCTTTTTTAACAGGAAGGAAAAACGCCCGGGATGGATACCCATGAGCACTCTGGTCTGGCCTCTCTGATCCATCTGGGCACAGGCCATAAAATTGCCGCTGTACGCAAAACACAGACCGTAGCAATCTCCATGATCCTCGGAAGCGCCGGCCTCACAGCATATGACAGCGGGATTGTACTGATGGCTGGAAGTCCCCCGCAGACTCCCAATCTCCAGCTTTGTGCGCCCTATGGCTGTCCGCTCTGGCTGCCGCTCCATGGCATGTCTGCCGCAGAAGGTGAGAAAATCGTACTGTCCAAACTGGAAATCCAGACAGGCAGAAAGGCAGCGCTCTAGGACTATATCTTTGTCTCCATTGTTTTCCACCCGAATGGTCCTTGTGATCACATTTTCCTTTTCAAACACGCCATAATACAGATAAGCTGTCACATCCGAGGCCTTCTCCCGCATTGTGATGATCAAGGTATGGCTTTCTAGTCCATCATCGTACAGAGCAGGTAATCCAGGCAATTTGTATGCACCTTTTTTGAGCTCATAGCCCACAAATCGAAAATCCGCTGCCAGGCTGCCATCCTCATGCCTTATGCAATTGCTCTCCTCTCTGTAATCGCCTACACCGCTGGAGGGTAACTCCTGGGGCAGGCAGTCCAGAGAGTAGGTTCTGTCCCTGCCGGCCTCTGGCGGATTCCCGGAGAATCCCACATCCGCCCGGGAAATCAAATCAGCCACATTCTCCTCGTGGATTTTCTTTCCATAATAGGTATGCAGCAATACATCCTTCTCGTCCGCATACATCTGATACGTTCCATCTTTGGTCTGCAAGCTAAACAGCCTGCCATTTTCTCCCACCAGAATCGCCATACTCTTCTCTCCTTTTTAAAATCGCTGCGCGATGGCTCTAAAGTGGAAAGCTCCTTCGCAACTTTCCGATATAATCGCTGCGCACCGCTATAATCGCCAGACTCACACAACCGCTCCTGTGAGGATCCGTTTTGCCACATACACGCCGCTGGCAGAGGCGTGGGACAGGGAATGGGTCACACCGCTGCCATCGCCAATAATGTAAAGGCCTTTGTGCCTGGACTCCAAATTCTGATCCAGCTCTACCTCCATATTGTAGAACTTCACTTCCACCCCGTAGAGTAAGGTATCGTCGTTGGCTGTGCCCGGTGCGATCTTATCTAACGCATAGATCATCTCCATAATGCCGTCCAGAATCCGCTTTGGCAGCACCAGGCTTAAGTCACCAGGTGTGGCCGCCAAGGTCGGCGTCACCAGTCCCTCTCTAATCCTGGTTGCATTGCTGCGCCGGCCTCTCACCAGATCCCCAAAGCGCTGGACAATGACGCCACCTCCCAGCATATTGGACAGCCTTGCAATGCTCTCTCCATAGCCATTGCTGTCCTTGAAGGGTTCGGAGAAATGCTTTGCCACCAGCAGGGCAAAGTTGGTGTTCTCTGTGCGCTTCTCAGGGCTTTCAAAGCTATGCCCATTTACTGTGACAATACCGTTGGTGTTCTCATTGACTACAATCCCGTAAGGATTCATGCAGAAGGTTCTTACATTGTCCTCGAATTTCTCCGTCCGGTATACAATCTTGCTCTCATAGAGCTCGTCTGTCAGATGGGAGAAAATCACTGCCGGTAGCTCCACCCGCACTCCAATGTCCACGCGGTTGGATTTCGTGGGAATCTCCAGATCCCTGCAGATTTTCTCCATCCATTTGCTGCCACTACGGCCCACAGAGATGATACATTTTTCGCAGGTATATGTTCCCTCTTTACAGTGCACCTCATAACCGCCCTCTATCAGTGAGATGGTTTCAACAGGCGTATCAAAGTGAAACTCTACCTTGTCCTTCAATTCCCCGTACAGGTTCTGTAACACCACGAAATTGATATCCGTACCCAGGTGGCGCACAGAGGCGTCCAGGAGCTTTAGCTTGTTCTGCATGCAGATCTTCTTAAACTGGGTACCCGCTGTGGAATATTTCTTTGTGCCCTCCCCGCCGTACTTCATGTTGATGGCATCCACATATTCCATGAGCTCGATGGCCTGTTTCTTCCCGATGTATTCGTGCAGGGTCCCGCCGAAATCGTTGGTGATATTATATTTTCCATCAGAAAAGGCACCGGCGCCTCCAAAGCCGCTCATAATCGAGCAGGACTTGCAGCCGATGCAACTTTTTACTTTCTCCCCGTCAATGGGACAATGGCGCTTCTCCAGGGCATGTCCTGCCTCAAAGACCCCGATCTTAAGCTCTGGCTTCTCCTTTGACAGCTCATAGGCCGAAAAGATCCCTCCCGGTCCTGCTCCTACTATAATGATGTCATATTGCATAATAACCTCCTACAGATAAGGAAAGCTCTGCCTATCGACAGAGCTTTACGTGCATTTTCTTAAATTATACAGATTCCATCATTTTATGTCAATGCTATTTTCTACTTTTCCAGCAGACTATACCAGATACAGGTACCTGGACTTCCAGGAAACGCCTCTGTCTAGTGCTCTGTGCCTTGTCCACCGGCTTTCCAAAGCAGTCCTGCACTGTCACAGTCCCTTCCTCATCTCCTACCTCCAGCACCAGACGGCCGCTCCCAGTTCCGTTGAGCACTGTCCAGTCCCTCACACCCTTTTGGATCTGCAGGATCCGATTCGCACTGTAAACTGCCATAATGGCCTTTTCGCCCTTTTGTGTCCACACCACCGGGTACAGGTTGTGGGGCTCTAGGGCACAGATAGGCTGATCCTGCAAAAGCTCCCTGTTCTCCCGCATGTACTGAATCCAGAACCGCAGCATATCCCCCATCTGGGGCGTCAGAGTCTTCATCTTCACTGAAATCTGGGGCGTGGAGAAGATACTGGAGATAATCTGGAGGGCCGCCACCTCCGGCGCCTCATCCTCATGCCACATTAACGGGTCGCTGTGCACTGCTGTCTGGCCGCTTAGCATCCGCAGATCCACGATACCCACCCGGTTGCGGATCGCTGAGTCCGGGCAATCTGACACCCGGAACATATTCCCGTAGCGGCGCATGTTGGGTCCAATATAGCCCTGGCGAAATTCTATCATAATGTCTGCTGTCTTTGCAGAAAGCCTCTCATACACGGTGCGCATGAGACAGTCTAATGCCTCCTGGACACTTTCAAAGTCCATCTTCTCAGGGTCATAGGCAGGGGAATCCTTCTGCTCCACAATGCAGTCCACAAAATCCAATTTCAGCCCGTCCAAATCCCATTCCCGGACAGCCCGCTCATAGGTGTCTGTGAGATAGTCCCGCACCTTTTTGTACCTGGGGTCCAACACCCCAGCCTGTATCAGTGGATTGTCGTCCACCGATAGGAGCATATCCCGATACGCCTCCCAGTTAGCGGATTTTTTACCCAGGAAGGGCACACTGTACCAGATCATATATTTTAGACCCATAGCATGGACCTTCCTGATATGCTCCCTAAAATCCGGAAAACGCCTTTGTGACACTTCCCAGTCCCCGCAAAATGCATATCCTCTGTTGTTGTCGTCTGTCTGCCAGCCATCGTCCAGAATCACAGTCTGAAATCCCAGCTCTGCGGCAAGTCTACACTCCTCTTCGATCTCCTCCGCAAACAGGTTTTGGTGATACGCATACCAAGTGGAATACACTGGCTCCTTTGCTGCTGGCGGCGCCTGCACTGGCCAGGTGCCGCAATCTCTCTCCCACCAGGCTGTGACCTCTTCAATGGCCTGATAAAAAGGAAGTGTTCTCCTGTCCAACCGCACACGCAGCTCATAAGAGTCCTCTGGTTTTGCCACTGCTTTTTTCAGGACATCTGTGTATGCGCGAACTTGTATGATCAACATACCGTTTTCCTCTCGCACCCCAGCTCGGATCCCAATGGGTTCTCTGGTCTCAGACACTGCTACTGTACAGCGGTTCCCGCCATCTTCGCCGAAAAGGCAGACTACCGGAGCAGATCTGGCTGTCATGCTCTCCCGAAATTGCCCGTAGTCCGCGTCTATGGAGCGATTCATGCCGCAGAGTGGATTCCAGATCCCAGCAATGTCCACATAGGGCAGCTTCCATTCTATCACAAGTTCATCTTCGCACTCTCCACCCTTTTCAGCCACAATGGGAAATTGGTAGAGTTCCACGCCATCTCTCTCCAACCTCGTGGGCGCATGTGCCAAAAGCAGTTCTCCTTTTCTCACTATCGGTGTTTCCATTCGCCTACCTCCTGGGCCTTTAGTCTATTTCCATTCACGGTTATGGTACTGCTGGTACGATTCGCCACACAAAGCTTATCTTCCTTCCAATGGATGTCAATCTCTCCCTGGAGAAAAGGCAGGTTCTTCACGGTAAACCATTTGACCTCTTCCGGAAGGCATGGCACAATCTCTATCTGCGCCTTCGGCCCATCCGGCTTGACTCCTGCCATATCATATATAAATGACTCTACCGCCGCGTAAGATACCTCTGGATACTCCCTGCGATGTAATCCTGGGGATATCAGCTCCCTGAGCCATTTCTCCCCCCGTTCCCGCTGTCCATTGCGGTAAAACACTGTGGGATAATGGGACAGCCTTTCCACAATGATATCTTCTCGCTCTGCCCCATCCAGCGCATCCAGCTGTGCGAAAAGCATCTTCCCATCCGATATTGCCTCATAATAGCACAGGCTTATCCCCATGCCCATGGCATGATCCGCCTCCTGGCTATGCCTGAGCACCCCAGCTTCATCTTTTATCTGATAGAAGCTTTGCTTCTCCTCATCCCACCACTGTCCACACAGCAGTTCTGTCAGCCGATCCGCAGTCTGCCCACAGCGTCGGCTTCTCATCTCATCTCCGCGGCATTTATAAATTGCCTCTGCAGAGCGATACCCTTTGATCTCAATGGCCAACAGGTCAACCAGTGCCTGAGCCCTCATGGAACTATGGTCCTCGCAGTAGGAGGGAATCCCCAGGCGAGAGCCCACCACTCTGCGCTCCAGCAATCCATCCCCGTCCCTGTCCCACCAGTCCGCATATTCTTCCACCGTCATCTGGTAAAAGCGCACAAAGTCCCGCTGATATAAGTAATCCTTATCCCCTGTCATCTGATACATGCGGTAGCAGGCATCTAACACATCAAAATTAGCAGGAAGATTATACCAGAAATCCTCATCGCTTGCATAGTCCACCGGACAGGGTCTGTAATCCTTGTCAATCTCCCAAAAACTACAAAACTGTCTGCTCTCTGCAATTCCCTGGGCGAATTTTAACAGCATATTCTTGGTATGCTCCCGCAGTCCTAGCGCCTCTGCCCCTTTTGCATGATGCGCCACATCCCGCATACAAAAGGCCTGTCTGTTGGGCAGTGCAGCTTCATACCAGCTCCCCACCAGATCTCCCTCATGGCTGTAAGCAAGCGCCTGTTCCTTGGCCCAGGCAAATCCTGCATTCCATGTGTCATCCGAGGTCATAAATTCAATTCTTCCCTTTTCTATCATAAAACCTCCTGCAAGTCCCCATACTTTTATTGTTTTACAGCTCCCAATGTCATACCAGATACGAAATATCTCTGGAAAAACGGGTAAATTACCAGAATCGGTGTCACCACAAGACATCTCCTTCCCCTCATCTGTAAAGGCCCAATAGGTAAAGTTGTCTTCCTCGTCAATCTTGTAGCCGTTCTTTAACCCCCAGAATCCGCAGTAGGAAGCCGGGCTGCCAGAGCTGTACAGCGACATGGCATATCTGCGCTCTCCGAAGCCTCCCCTGATTGGTCGGTACTGTCCTGAGGTTTCATAATAGAATTTAAGTGCAAATTCTATTATCATAGGATCATTATAAGTCTTTCCGGTGGCCATTCTTAATAGCAAAAAGCTATTACTATATGGAGAAATGTTGGGGTGCTTGTGCATTTTGCCGCAAATAGATCTTATAATTATATAAATCCCAGCCAAAAACGCAAAGTTTATCCCGGCATCCTTGAAACA
>CANRZC010000042.1 GCA_947644185.1 uncultured Acetatifactor sp. | reverse complement strand
AGAAATACTGCGCGAAGATGTCCATCCAGACCTCTTCCATCCAGTATGAGAACGACGACCTGATGAGAGTTGACCACGGCGACGACTACGGCATCGCCTGCTGCGTATCCTCCATGGTAATCGGTAAGGAAATGCAGTTCTTCGGCGCTCGTGCCAATGTTGCAAAGTGTCTGCTGTACGCTTTGAACGGTGGCGTGGACGAAGTCACCAAGAAGCAGGTAGGTCCCAAGTACCGTCCTGTTACCGGCGATGTGCTGGATTATGATGACGTATGGAACAAATTCGTGGATATGCTGGAGTGGCAGGCAGACGTATATGTGAACACCCTGAACATTATCCATTATATGCATGACAAATACTGCTATGAGAGAGCAGAGATGGCTCTCCATGACAAGAATGTAAAGCGTTACTTTGCAACCGGCGTGGCTGGTCTGTCCATCGTGGCCGACTCCTTCTCCGCTATCAAGTACGCTAAGGTGGAGCCGATTCGCGATGAAGACGGTATCATCGTTGACTTCAAGACCACCGGTGACTTCCCGAAATATGGCAACGACGATGACCGTGTAGACGAAATTGCGCAGAAAGTAGTCCACACATTCATGACCGCCATCAGGAGACATCACACCTACCGTGAGGGCATTCCTACCACCTCCATCCTGACCATTACCTCTAACGTTACCTATGGTAAGGCTACCGGTAATACACCTGATGGACGCAGAAAGGGACAGCCTTTCGCTCCTGGCGCCAACCCGATGCATGGCCGCGATACCCACGGTGCAGTAGCATCCCTGGCTTCCGTATCCAAGCTTCCTTTCAACGATGCACAGGATGGTATCTCCAATACCTTCACCATCGTTCCCGGAGCTCTGGGCAAGGAAGACAAAGTGTTCTCTGGCGACATCGAATTAGACTTAAAGTAAAGTGACGCGAACACTTCAGTGTTCTCTGGCGACATCGAATTAGACTTGAAATAAGCCTATTTTGTAACAATTTGTCATTGGTCTGCGGCAGCACAAATTTCACGGGCTGCCGCAGAGAAAAAAGGAGGCATCATGGACGAGGATAAGATGATTGATGACCTGGTAAAGATGCTGGATTCCGGCATGACAGAGGGCGTAGGCCACGTAAACGTGGATTACGACCAGGAGGTCGAGTCAAAAAACGTTCAGACAATGGGCTGCACGGACTGTTCACGGACACCGTTGGCCTGCAGCGTACCCACCCTGGAACAGGGCCTGGACGATTATCATTGAGCCGGTCTCCCCACAACTATGCATCTATACTGACACAGTTCATATAATGTATATCATGTAAATATATAAGGAGGAAAAACATTATGGCAACAAATACCGCACAGGTTGACAACCTTGTAAACTTACTTGACGGCTACGCAACAAAGGGCGGCCATCACTTGAACGTAAACGTATTGAACAGAGATATGCTGCTGGACGCTCAGAAGCATCCCGAGAATTATCCCCAGCTGACCATCCGCGTGTCCGGATATGCCGTCAACTTCATCAAGCTCACTCCTGAGCAGCAGGCTGACGTTATTTCCCGTACTTTCCACGAGGCAATCTAAGCGTGGGAAGAAGTTCTAGGCGGCCAAAAGACGCCCGCCAAGAACTTCTAGGCTTACGAGCGAATGAAATTCGCTCTGTTCGCCGGTCCCACGCGGAAGAATGCCCGTAGGGCGGGCATTCTTCCAGGTTGCGGCGGTGGTAATATGGGTTTGAACCCCGGGGAGAGAAATCTCTCCGGGGTTTCATGAACAATAGAAAGAGCGGTATATTTATGCAGGGCAGAATACATTCATTGGAAAGTTTTGGGACTGTTGATGGACCGGGGACACGGTTTGTGGTGTTTGTGCAGGGGTGTCCTATGCGCTGTGCTTATTGCCACAATCCTGATACATGGGATTTCAAGGGTGGCACGCTTATGGAGCCATCGTATATCATTGAGCAGTATGAGAAGAACGAGGCTTTCTATGGTAATGGCGGCGGGCTTACAGTGACTGGCGGGGAGCCGCTTATGCAGGTGGATTTCCTTATCGATCTGTTCACCCTGGCCAAGGAAAAGGGCATACACACTTGTATCGACAGTTCCGGCATTGCTTTCAATCCGGACAATGCTGCTCTGATGCAGAAATTAGACAAACTGATGACGCTAACGGATCTGGTGATGCTGGACATCAAGCATATCGACCCGGAGAAGCACAGGGAACTTACTCTGCAGCCCAATGAAAATATTTTGAAGTTTGCGGCTTATCTGAATGAGAAGCATGTGGACATGTGGATACGGCATGTGGTGGTTCCCGGCATTACGGATGATGAAAAGTATCTCTTTGACTTAGGCTATTTCATCGGCCAGTTTGAGAATCTGAAAGCCTTGGATGTACTGCCTTACCATACCATGGGCGAGAAGAAATACGAGAGCTTGGGAATGGAATACAAGCTCAAAGGCGTCCCGGCCATGGATAAGGATAAACTGCTGGACAAAAAGAAAGCAATTATTGACGGTATCAAAAAAAGACGATCATAAAGGAGGATACTATTATGGCATTTGTAATTAGCGATGCTTGTGTAGCCTGTGGCGCCTGTGAGGCACAGTGCCCTGTAGGCGCTATCAGCATGGGAGACGGCAAGTTCGAAATCGATCCCGATAAGTGCATTCAGTGCGGCTCTTGCGCAGGTGCATGTCCCACTGGTGCTATTTCAGAGGAATAGCAGAATCGTTGTTCACCCAAGTAGTATATGCACTACTTGGGTGAATTTTTTATGCGCAGGCCCGCATGCGGGCCGCGCGGCGAGTAGTGGAGAAATAAGGACAAGCGCTTTGCTACAGAAAGCGCCGTTTCTTTTTTTCTTCTGCTGCAGGCCGTCCGTTTTCTGGCTTTTCCTGCCGTTTCTTATCTGCATTCTTTTCCGCCTCTTTTTCAGGCTTTGCCTTTCGGAGGCGACTCTTTTTCCGCAGAAGCTCGTCCATCTTTTTAAAATGCTCTTCATCCCTTTCTGCCAGCATTTTATCTCTAGCCTCCTCCCGCTCTTCCTGCATGCGAAACTGATAATCCAGCTCCTTCACCACGCTCTCTCGGATTTCCCGGGTTAAGTCTCGGTTGTTCTCCTGCAAGGTCTGACGTATCAGCTGCTGTAAAAGCCATTGAAGTCTTCTGGACTTATCCTCCCTGGACTCCTGCACGGTTTCCGGCGCTCTGCTTTTGCTGGGCACAATGTCTATGGCAAGTTCTCCTGCCCTGCCTGTGTATTGGCTGGTCTCCTCTCCCACCTGCTCCTCCACTGCCTCAGATGCTGTATCAGGTGGCAATACATCCAGCTTCCCGTCCTTCAATATCATTTTAATTGCCTTCAACTGCAATCCCCTCTCTTTCATTCCTTTTATCTGCTTAAAACGCTCCACATCCTCTTCTGTATAGTATCGGTGTCCCAGCTCATTGCGTTTGATGGGCAGATGAAGCTCCTCCTCCCAATAGCGTAGTACATGGCTCTCCACCTTTACCTCTTTTGCAGCATCAGAAATTAATAAATAATTACCCATTTTCTCTCCTCTCTTCTGCTCTACTGGCCCACGACCTTCCATGGTGGGCTACCCTATATACAAAAAGAGAACGAACAAATGTGCTCATTCTCTTCTGTAGATTTCTTTCTATTTTCTTCTATGACTTTTGGCTTCTATTTGTCTCCCACGGGCTTGTGCTCCAAATTCATAAATCTCTGATATTCTGGCAGCCATGCCAATTCCACCGTACCTATGGGGCCGTTTCTCTGTTTGGCAATGATAATCTCAGCAATCCCCTTCTTATCTGAATCATGATTATAGTAGTCATCCCTGTAAATGAACATCACCACATCCGCGTCCTGCTCAATGGCTCCAGACTCTCTCAGGTCAGAGAGAATTGGCCTGTGGTCTGGTCTCTGCTCTACTGCCCGGGAAAGCTGTGAAAACGCAATAACCGGTACAGAAAGCTCTCTGGCCACTGCCTTTAAGGACCTGGATATCTCTGATATTTCCTGCTGCCTGGATTCAGTCTTTCCATTTCCTGTCATCAGCTGTAGATAGTCAATCATTATCATGGACAGATTATGCTCCAGCTTATACTTGCGGCACTTGGAGCGCAGCTCTGCAATCCCTATACCAGGTGTATCATCAATGATCAAGGAGGATCTCCCAATGACCCCAGCGCTCTCAATCAGCTTTTCCCATTCCTGATCATTCATCTGCCCTGTGCGAAGCTTTTGGGAGTCCACACTGGATTCCATGGAGAACATACGATTCACCAACTGCTCCTTGCTCATTTCCAGGCTGAAGATAGCCACGGTCAAGCCTTTCTTAAAGGCTGCATATCTGGCCAGATTCAGCTCAAAGGCTGTCTTGCCCATAGAAGGGCGGGCGGCTATCAGTACCAAGTCAGATGGCTGCATTCCTGCTGTGCGGTAATCCAGATCCAAAAATCCTGTGGGAATCCCTGTGACACTTCCCCGATTTTTAGCTGCCGCCTCTATCCTGTCCATGGCGTTCATGACCACCTGACGGATGGGCACATAAGAGTCAATGGTTCGCCTTTGCACCAGCTGGAAAACACGTTTTTCCGTATCCTCCAGTATGTATTCCAGACTTTCTTTGCCTGCATAGCAGGTATTTGCAATGTCCTCATTCAACCGAATCAGCCTGCGCAACGTGGCTTTCTCAGCCACAATACCAGCGTAGGATTTAATATTTTGGGAAAACATCGGCGCAGCCAGCAGTTCTCTCACAAACTCCAGACTGCTGACCTCAGGCGGTACATCCTTTGTCCGAAGGCGTTCCTGTAGTGTTACCAGGTCCACCGGACTCCCTGCGTCATTCAGTTCACACATGGTGTCAAACAGAATGCCATACTGCTTGTTATAGAAGTCCTCTCCGCTTATGAGCTCTGAGGCAGCGGTTATGGCTGCTCTGTCCATAAGCATAGATCCAATTACAGACTGCTCCGCCTCCAGGTTGTGGGGTAAGATTCTTTTGAGTACATTTTCTTCCATAGCATCACGCTTCTGTCACTTTCACCATGAGCTTTCCCGTCACCTGTGGATGTAGTTTAATGGGTACCTCATAGGAACCAAAATTCTTCAGGCTCTCTGTCAATTGAATCTTCTTCTTGTCAATTTCGATATTGTGCTGCTCCAGGCAAGCTGTGGCAATCTCCTTTGAGGAGACAGAGCCAAAGGTCCTTCCGCCCTCACCTCCCTTGATGCTTACCACAATCTGCTTGTCCTCCAGCTTCGCTGCCAGGGCCTTCGCTTCCTCCAGCTGTTCCTTGGCATGCTTGTCCTCATTGGCTTTCCGAAGCTTCAAATCATTTAGATTCTTCGCAGTGGCTTCAATGCCTATCTTCTTTGGAAGAATATAATTCCTTGCAAATCCATCGCTGGCCTCAATGATATCCCCCTTCTTACCCAGCTTTTTCTCGTCCTGTAATAGTATAATTTTCATTTTCTCTATCCTTTCTACGATTCCTGTCTATATTTCTCCGCTCTCCAGCATGCTGTCAAGGGTCCTTTTCAGCACACCCATGGCCTCAATGATACCTACACCTTCCATCTGGCAGGCTGCTGCATTTAGATGCCCGCCGCCGCCCATACGCTCCATAATAATCTGCACATTGACCTCATCAATAGAGCGGGCGCTGATATGTATTTTCCCCTGAAAATCCGTCAGAACAAAGCTGGCTTTGATGCCCTTGATATTCAACAGCTCATTTGCAGCCTGCGCACCAATAATCGTGGGATTGGGGAGATCCTCCGCTGTGCAGATAGAGATGGTAAAGCATTGCTTATAAATCTCAGCCTGGCTTACGGCATCCGCTTTTGCCTTATACCCTAAGGCATCCTCTCTGAAGAGCTTGCGCACTCTGGTCACATCCGCCCCATTCCGGCGCAGGAAGGCAGCCGCCTCAAAAGTACGCACACCTGCCTTTATCATGAAATTATTGGTGTCTATCATAATGCCCGAGTACATGCAATCCGCCTCTTCCGGCCGAATCTTGATATTGTCGTAAGTGTATTGCAGAATCTCCGACACCATCTCGCAAGCAGAGGATGCATACGGCTCCACATAGGAAAGCGTGGCATTCTCGATGGTCTCCGTCCCCTGTCTGTGGTGATCCAATACCACCACGGATTTGCAATACCGCACCAAATCCGGGCACTCTGTGATGGACGGCTTGTTCACATCTACCACCACCAGCACCGTATTGCTGCCCGCAGCTTCAATGGCCTGCTGATTCCCAATGATCATGTCGCTCTCATATTCGGAATTCCCCTTGAATAAATCCACCATGGGCTGAATGGCAGGCACATCATCATTCAAGACAATATGGGCCTTGCGCTCCAGGGCCTGGGCAATTCTGTAAATGCCTACCGCGGCCCCAAAGCTGTCCGCATCCGGCATCCTATGTCCCATCACCAGCACCAGATCCTTGCCTGTGATGATTTCCCGAAGGGCATGAGCCTTTACGCGGGCCTTCACACGGGTATTCTTCTCCACCTGCTGGCTTTTCCCTCCGTAATAGGTAATGCTTTCTGGGGTCTTGATAACAGCCTGATCACCGCCTCGTCCCAGGGCCAAGTCAATGGCATTGCGAGAGAATTCATAATTCTGCGCGTAGCTTAAGCCGTCTAACCCCATGCCAATACTAATGGTCACCGCCATCTCATTGCCAATATTGACTGTCTTTACATCTTCCAGCAAGTCAAAACGGGACTCCTGAAGCTGTGCCACCGCCTGCTTGCGCATGATAATCAGATACTTATCCTTCTCCAGCTTCTTGCAGATGCCGTCAAAGGAGGAAATATATTTATTTACCTTTCTGTCGATGAGGGCAATCAAAAGGGAACGGCGCACCTCTTCCACACTGTCTAGGGCCTCATCGTAATTGTCCAGATAAATCATGCCCACCGCCAGGCTCTGATCATCCACCTCCTGCAGTGCAATATGTAGCGCAGTCTCGTCATAGAGATAAACTGCTATCAGAAAGCCATCATACCCTTCCGCCTCAATCATATCGCTGTGCTCAGCCATCTCCTGGAGGGAGATTTTCTTCAGCTTCACCACATATTCGTTTCCCTCATACTCCAGTTCATACTGGGCCTCGTCTACCTCGTCCATCCCTGGCAGCCGGTCCTTTGTAATGGTGGGAAACAGCGAAGTGATAGACTTCTTGTAGCCCTTTGGCTGATGCACAATTGACTCAAAAGCCATATTGGTCCAAATCACTTTTCCACTGTCATCCAACAGGGCGTAGGGAAGATCCAGCTCCCGCAAGAGCTTTCGCTGAATTTGTCCATATTCTGTGGCAAAGCTTATCAGCTCATTCATAATAAGCGGCTTGTTACGGAAGTACAGGGATAATGTGACAGCAAAATAGCAGACCAGATAGCCTGTCAAAATGACGCCTGCCCGGACATCAATGGTAAATATGGCCACATCCATAATGCATAAGAGTATCCCCAGGTAAATGCCAAACTGGATATAGGACTTAATACGGCCCTTTAGTTTTATTCTTTTTTTCATATGGGTACCTCGCAGGGTCATACGCCACTCCCCCGCTATTCTTTTCTATCTACAATAAAATGACTTGAATAGAAATATTATAACACACTCTAGGACAGTATGCCACAATTTAATTTGTCTGATATGGAAATGTTTTGTTGAATTGGGAAGATTTTCGCTTGTTTGTCCTTTTCTGCTTTGTTGACAGCCCTATAGCCCTAAGCTATAATACAGATATCAAAGGCGGTGTTACATATGTACAACATTTTGATAGCAGATGATGAAACAACGGAGCGCGAAGTAATCCGGTTTTTATTGAAAAAAGATGGCTTTCCTTTTGAAGTCCGGGAAGCCTCCAACGGGAAAAACGCATGGGAACTGTTGGAAAAGGAGAAATTCGACATCCTTTTTACCGATATTCGGATGCCTTTTTATGACGGCCTTGAGCTGGCCGGCAGAGCAAGGCGCCTGTACCCGGACATACAAATCATCTTTTTCAGCGGCTATGACGATTTTACCTATGTGAAAGAGGCCCTTTCTCTTCATGTGGTGAATTACATTCTCAAGCCGGTAAATCCCGAAGAATTCAGAGCCACCATTACCCAGGTGCTCCATTCTCTGGAGGAACAGAGCGCGCTCTCCAGGAACCATATTCTGTATCAGCTGATAAACGGGGGGTCCCCGTCTGTTGACTTCTCCTTTCTCCGCACCTATCATCGCCTGCTCCTGCTTCAGTTCCAGCGGGATTTCTGGGGGAAGGAGGAGCCGGACGAGAGTTTGGGCCTCCGCCAGATCCTTCCCCAGGACTGTGATTTGGTAAATCTCAATCCCGCCCAAAGCCTGATTCTCTTTTCCGGTCAGAGGCATCACCACCAATGGTATCAGCAATTGGCAGGCGATCTTACAAAGCGGCTGTGGCAAAAATATCATATCAAATGCTTTGCGGAAATCAGCGAGCCCTTTCAGACGCCGGAGGAAATTCCGGCTGCCTTTGAGAAGGCTGAGCTATTGCTGACGGAACGGCTTTTCTTCACGCCAAATCCCCCAGAAAGCCGCAAGTCCCTCAGTGTGCTTCCCGAGAATGACTCAAATGACGATATGATTTACCGCCAGCTCCAGACAGATATCCAGTTAAAGGATGCGGAGGGGCTTATCCGGCACATGGATATCCTGCTGGCCACCTACAAAAATGCAAAAAATTATTCCCATATTTATGTGCGATTTTTATGCACAAACCTTTTGAAGACATTGTGCGACGGCCTTGCCGGCCGCTCGGAAGACTCTTTTGACGAATATGCCCGGGCCATATACAACCTGAATCATTTTTCGGAAATCGAGGCCCTTTTAACGCGCCTGACCAGACGCCTTGCAGATATTCTGGAGCAGGAGCAGGCCTCTCCCCAGCATGCCATTCAGTTGGTGAAGCAGTTTATCCGCCAGCATTACAGCGAAGATCTGAGTCTGGATATCCTGTCAGCCCAGATCCATCTCACCCCCCGCTATTTAAGCGCCCTGTTCATTAAGGAGATGGGCTGCGGCATCAATAAATATATCAAAAGGGTCCGAATGAAGAAGGCCATGGAGCTTTTGCTCCAGACCAACCTGAAAGTCAATGAGATCGCCAGACAGGTGGGATACACGAATTTGTCCTATTTCTGCAAAAGCTTTCTGGACGATTTTGAGGTGACGCCGGAAAAGTTTCGCGCGGATCCCGGCACTGCCAGAAACCAGGAGACGCTTCTGCATGACTTAAACATTTGACAGCCAGACCTTTTCCGGAAAGGAGCCTGTACAAAAGTGCTTACCTACTTCAAGAAAATGAGATTTCAGAAGAAAATCTTTATTATCTGCTTTCTTGTGAGCCTGATTCCTGTGTGCGTATTGGGAGTCCTGTGCTACAGCCAGGTCAAGCAGCTTTTGATCAGCCGTGAGAAAACTGCTCTGAGAGATTCTCTGGCCCAGGAAAGTGCCGCTTTGGACGCCAAATGCAGGGAATGCGAGCATGCCATCAATTATCTCATCTGGAATGACAGCATCAAACAAATGCTGAACCAGACTTACGACAATAATGCGGAGATGTACCTTGTGTTCCGGGACATTTTAGATCCGCTGTTCACCACGCTGAAGGCATTCAACTCCAACATCACAAGCATTACACTCTACACGGATATTTCCATCTATCCCCATGGCTCCATCCTTCATCCCTTAAGCGAACTTCAGGGCAACAGTTATTTTGCGGATGTGGAGAATTCCTACACTCCAAAATGGATTGTCTCTGCGGAAGAAAAAAGTCTGGCTCTCCTATGCCGTATTTACGATACCCAAAGTGACCACACATCCATTGTAAAGTTTGACATCCAATATGAGCGGTTTTTTTCCTCTCTAAAGACGCTTTACAATCAATCCTATGGTATTTTATTGGCGGACAGTGAGGGAATGCCGCTCTATGAATTTCATACTTTTCCTGAGCAGGAAGCAGGATATGTGCTAAATGCAGAGGATCTGTCAAAAGTTGTGCAAGGTTCCATGCCCCGGTATGTGGTGGAGCGGGGCCCGGAAATTTGCAATAGCTGGCATCTCTATCTCTATCGTCCGGCACAGACCGTCTCTGCTCCAGCTCGAACTCTGACTTTTGTTATCCTGGTCATCATCCTATTGTGCTTAACGACTGTCATTTTTGTCAGCTTCTTCCTGTCTGCCTACATTGTCCGGCCTCTGCAAAAGCTTATGGACAATATGCAGCTTGTAGAGCAGGGAAATTTTGTCGTCACAGCCACCTATGACTCGCCCGACGAAATTGGCCGTCTGGTACAGAGCTTCGGAAATATGGTTCGTCAGCTTCACCATCTGGTAGACGAGATATTAAAGAGTCGTATTCTCCAGCAAAAATATGAAATGCGTGCGCTGCAGACCCAGATCAATCCCCATTTTCTCTATAACAGTCTTTCCCTGATAAACAGCAAGGCCATACTGGCCGGAGAAGAGGAAATCAGCCAAATGACCCAGTTTCTCTCCACCTTTTACCGCACTACCCTCAATCAGGGGAAAAACATTATTTCGGTTCAAGACGAACTCAAAAATGTCTCCGCTTATGTGAAAATCCAGCAGATGATGCATCCTGATTCCTTTCAAGCCAAGTATGATATCGATGAGGCTCTACTTTCACTCTCCACCATCAATCTAATCCTGCAGCCCCTGGTGGAAAACGCCATTGTTCACGGCATTGATTATCGCCCGGAACCGGGAGGTGGTTTGCTGGAAATTTCCGGGCGGATAGAAGATGGGCTCATAGTCTTTCAAATCTCCGACAATGGCCCCGGGCTGCCTGAGGAAGCGCTGGAACAGATTCTTACCGCCAAATCTCAGGGCTATGGGGTACAAAATGTGAACCACCGGATCCAATTATTCTATGGAGCACAGTATGGGCTTCGCTATGAGAACAGAAAAGAGGGCGGCCTTACGGTCACCCTTACCATTCCCTGTGAAATTCCCAAGACGCCTACTCCTTGACGGCGCCCATGACAATGCCTGTAATGAGATAGCGTTGTAGTAGAGGGTAGATCAATAGCAGAGGTACGATTGCCACCACAATTTTAGCCGCATTGAGGCTCTGGTTTGTCACATCGGTAATGTTCATCAAAGTGGAGGTGTCCATGCCTCCCTGCATCAGCTCCTCCACACTGATGTTGATAGATTGAATATAGGTCATAATCGGGTAATTTTTTATCTTCGTCATGTATACAAGGCCGCTGAAAAAGTCGTTCCAGTTACCCACAATGCTGAATAGTGCTACGGTAGCCAGGGAAGCCTTGGAGCAGGGAATGAAAATTTTTAGCAATACCTGCAATGGTGAAGCGCCATCAATGATGGCCGCTTCCTCCAAAGATTTTGGTATGCCGGAAAAAAAGTTCATCACCATAATGACACTGAATATGGGCACTGCTCCCGGCAAAACCAGAGCCCACAATGTATTGAGTAGCCCCAGGCTCTTCACCACCAAATAGCCAGGAATCATGCCTCCCGAAAAAAGCATCGCAAAGATCAGCAGGCAAGTAATCAGAAAGCCCGCCTCCTGGGGGATTATCTCTTTTTGCCCC
>CANRZC010000041.1 GCA_947644185.1 uncultured Acetatifactor sp. | reverse complement strand
CCATTCCTGCCAATATTAAGAAAAGGCATGGAAGTATAATCCAGTGCATATTGTCAGTTCCTCCCAGGTAGAGGGAACCTTTGTGATACCATATTTTTCCATCAGATCCCTTCGGATAAACAGCTCCGGATCAATGGCACTTTCCATCCAGTAAGCGGGAATCCCATACTGGACACCTTTGATCTGACCAGATTTCATAATATTTTCTGGATTCACTTTTCTGATATTTTCTCCATACAGTTCTATCTCTGTGCTAATATCCGCCAGAACGCCGCCTGCCACATAGTGAGCTAGGGTAACTCGGTCATTCATCACCTGAAACAGATCAAACTTTTCTCCGGTTGAGAGCATAAAATTGATCTTCTGATCCCAGGAATCCCAGGGAATATAGCGCAGTTCCACTTTCACTCCCACGCCGTCCGCGGCCAGCTTGTCATTGATGGCTTTTAGACCCTCCTCCAGCGCATCCGGCGCTTCTCCTGGCACTACATAAATGCAGGTTACTGGTTCCGTACTCTCCCCTGGATTTTTCGCCGATGGAGGTGTCTGGGCTGGATTTGGAGATTCGGTACAGCCTGTAAGCAGGGCACAAGTACATACGAAACTGAGCAATTTACAAATTTCTTTTTTCACTTTGTCGTCCTTTCACTGATAGAAACTTTTTCACAGAAGTGGTGCTTCTGCGGCGAATTCCTGCTGCACTTTTTATCATATTATGTTTTTAGGTTTCATGCAAGCTATTTGAGTGCCATATCGGATACAGGAGTGGATTTATTTCTTTTCTTATGGTACAATACCTAAGTGAAGTATCATATTCAGGGCAAAGAGAAAGGACAGCCTTGTACAAATGATAAAGCTGCCCTGAATGGGCTCGTCCTTTCCGGACTGCTTCGGGAAGAGGTACCCCGTGGGCCGCCTGCAGGAGCGCCGGTAGAGGGTGAGGATGTCCAGCGCGGCTGCAATCGCTTCCAACTGCCGCAGTGTCGGTGATGTAACGCCGTTTTCAATATAATTCAGTGTCGTCTTGCTGATACCTGTCATGGCTTCCAGTTGCTTCAGCGTAATGTTTTTATCTACTCTGGCCTGCCATGTTAGAATTTCCATCTTCGTCCTCCCATATTGGGATGAAGCATGAATCTTGTCTGTTATGGTTAAACTTGGAGCATTTAGAACTTTTAATGGAGGTATTTACTATGGAATATGTTATTAACTTTACGTGGGACGATGAATCAGGTGTATGGATTGCTACCAGCAACGACATCCCCGGCCTTGTTCTGGAATCCGGATCCTTTGATGCTCTTCTGGAACGCACAAGGTTCGCGGTGCCTGAGCTGCTGGAATTGAATACTAACACGACTCCGCCCCTTTCTTTGACTTTCAAATCAGAGCGTCATGAAAGGATGGTAATGAATGGCTGAATACGAAAAACGTGTACGCAATATCCTCTCCCAGAATGGATGTACTTTCATTAGACATGGGAAAGGTGACCATGATATCTGGTACAGTCCTATTTCGGGGCGGCATGTAACTGTTGATACCAAAATCAAGTCACGGCATACTGCAAATGCTGTTTTGAAGCAAAGCGGAATAGACTTCAAATTTTAAGTAAGACAAAAGGCGGCCGTCCTGCAAGACAGCCGCCCCCTGAAATAGAACTTGCCTTTCTCCTCCCCCCATGATACAATACCCCTAAACAACCAAATAGCGGCAATGTCTTCAGGGCAGGGTGACTCTTCTTGAACATTAGTAGTGCAAGAAGCAAGAATTCCCGATCGGCGGTGAAAGTCCGCGGGCGCGTAAGCGCGGGGTCCGGTGAAATTCCGGAACCGACGGTATAGTCCGGATTAAAGAAGGTGTATTGAGATAGTCGGAAGAAATCCGACTGTGCTTTCTGCACTTTTTGTCTAATTGCTCTGTTGACATGTTCAATGCACCTGAAAAATAGCACCTGAAAGGCGTTCTGCCCTTTCAGGTGTTAAATTTTTCAGGAGGTATTCCAATGAATCCAAACAAGACAAAGAAACTCACCACAACAGGCATGCTCTGCGCATTTGCCTATGTAGCGGTGGCTCTGGGGCGCGTGCCGGTGGTGCTCTTCCTAAAGTACGACCCCAAAGACGTCATCATCGTCATCGGCGGGCTGATCTTCGGCCCCCTCACCTCCCTGGCCATAGCGGTGGTGGTCTCCCTGGCGGAGCTGTTCACCATCAGCACCACGGGGATCTTAGGCTGCATCATGAATATTCTGTCCAGCTGCTCTTTCGCCTGCACCGCGGCCTGGGTGTACCAAAAGCGCCGCAGGCTGTCCGGCGCCACGGCAGGGCTCTTCTGGGGCTTATGCTGCCAGGTTCTAGTGATGATGCTCTGGAACTATCTGATAGCCCCCATCTATATGGGCTATCCCAGAGAGGCTGTGGCCGCGCTGCTGCTCCCGGCCTTCCTGCCTTTCAACCTGCTGAAAGGCGGATTGAATCTGGCATTTACCCTGTTACTCTACAAGCCCGTAGTCACTGCTCTGCGCCGGGCGAATCTCCTTGCTGCCAGTGGAGGTTCTGAGAAAATGCGGCTTAATCCCATTCTTATAGCTGTGGCCCTGACACTGATTCTGACCTGCGCGCTGCTGATACTGGCCTTTCGCGGTGTCATCTGAAACCTCCCTAAAGCTTTTATCCATCAATTCTGCTGGACTTTTGGCATATTTATGGTAGAATGTTGACTCAGAAGGAAACTGCACATTAAGGCCATGTACACACTGGCCGGATGATAAAGGAGGCAAAACTATGGCAGGACTCATCATGCGCTTCCCGGAAGGGAAGCCAAAAGCACTCACCCTGAGCTATGACGACGGCGTAGAACAGGACATCAGGCTGATGGAAATTATGGATAAAAATGGCTTGAAGGGTACTTTCAATTTGAACAGTGGGCTTTACACACCAGAGGGAACCGTTTACCCCGAAGGTGCCTTTCACCGCAGACTCACCGCCAAACAGGTCACCGAAGTTTACACTGACAGCGGACATGAAGTGGCAGTGCATGGACTGACTCATCCTTTTCTGGAAAAGCTGCCGGAAAACGTAGCTATGTGGGACCTGCTGAAGGACAGGGAAAACCTGGAGAACCAATTCCATACCATCATCAGGGGAATGGCATATCCCTTCGGTACATACAGCGATACCACTGTGGACTGCCTGAAAAAGGCAGGGTTGGTGTATGGCAGGACAGTTATCTCCAGCCATTCCTTTGACATCCCCGAAGACTGGCTTCGGCTGGAGGCCACCTGTCATCACAATGATCCAGAGCTGATGAACCTTGGGAAAAAGTTCGTGGAAGAGACGCCCCTATGGAATTCCTGGCTGTTTTATTTGTGGGGACACAGCTATGAATTTGAGGTCAATGACAACTGGAATGTGATAGAAGAATTCGCCTCCTATGTGGGCGGACATGATGATATATGGTATGCCACGAATATCCAGATTTACGATTACGTGCAGGCCTACAAAAGGCTGGAGTTTTCCGTGGACAGCAGAAGGGTATTTAATCCTACATCCACAGAATTGTATTTCCAAAAGCCCATGGAAAAGGATAAAGTATATTGCATCCGGCCCGGAGAATATTGGGAGGCCTAAAGCATTTAGAGCGTTAAAGTTGCTACATGGACGCGGAACAGAACAGGCGGCGGAGTTTACCGCCGCCTGTGGTCTGCAGACCTTAAAAAATCAGTGTCACAATGCTATGGGGCTTCACCTTCACATCCGCAATTTCCTGCCTGTATCGCAACCCAAATTCTTTCTCTGCCTCTGTTCTGTTCAACACGACGCACACTATGGTCCCGTCTTCATTTCTGAACGCACATGTCTCAATGGCGGAATCGTAGACACTATATCCAATTCTCCTGGCTCCACGGCGAATAAACTTGCTAAAGTGCCCCATATAATAATAGGAAGAGCGAATCTCCAGCCTCTGCCCCTTCCTGTCATAGACAATCGGAGACTCGCCCACCCATATTTTGTTCTCGTCCCGACCCTCCCTGCGCTGTTCCTCCAGCCAGTGGCTGGGCCCGCCGTCCTCATTCAGGAACATATTCCAGTCCACCCAGGCATTGGCCCAGTTGTTCAAGTCGCCAATGATATCGTGGGCATACCGCTCCCCGGATTCCTCCAGTTTCCTCCCCTTGCCAGTGCACTGCTCAGAGGCGATGAGATACTTGTCCGGGAAAAGCTGATGGGTTACATCCAGCGCGGAAAAATGATCACCGGAATACCAGTGAACTGCTATGCCGTCAAAACAGCTCTCTGCCCTTTTGTTGCACAGGGTCTCCTTTGCCCGTTCCACCACGCGCTCTTTGTTGTGATCCCAGAAAAAGATTTTCCTGTCGCCGATTCCCATTCTGTCAAAGGCTGGCCTGAGATACCCTGTGACAAAATCCCTTTCTTCTCCCCCGGAATACACGCAGGATTCCCAGCCCTGTCTGGCTTTCGCTTCGTTCTGCACCGTCACGCCCCAGATGGACACCCCTTCTTTCTCATATTCCTGTATAAATCTCGCCACATATTCTGCCCATGTTTCCTGGCAGTCCTTCCGCAATTTTCCGCCTTTTGCCATCTTTCCAGTTGTCTTCATCCACCCAGGGGGACTCCAGGGACTGGAAAAAATCAGTAAATCCTCCGCGTATTCCTTGGCGGCTTTCATGGCCGGAATAATGGTCTCCTTATCATGGGAAATGTCAAAATGCTTCAGTGCAAAATCATCCTCCACATCGTCATAGCTGTAGAGCTCCTCGGAGAAATCGCAGCTGTTGATGGTGGATCGGCAAAAGTTGTAGCCTATTCCCTTCTCCAGGCTAAAATACAACTCCAACACCTTCTCCCGCAGCTGTCTGTCAACCTGGCTCAGATTCAGAGTTGTAGATTCCGTAAATGCCCCTCCGAATCCTAGTATCTCCTGGTATTGTACTTCATCATAGATATTCAGCAGCCTGTCTTCTCTTCCTTCAGAGCCTTCCTTATCCTTTTGAAAATACAGGTCTGGCATCTCCTTTAACTTAGTGTCTGATGCCAAATGGGTCTCAATCACTCTGACTTTCCTTTTCATGTGCTACCTCCTAATAAAATATTGTTTACTTCTGCCGTGCCCTTGAACCGTGAACCGACAGCAGATGCATTTTCACGCAACAGTAAAAATACGCCCATTTTTTCTGGGCTTTCAGCAGCTTCAGGATCTTTTCCCTCTCTCTGACTGCCTCCTGTATCATATCCGCCTCCACCCGTTTTGCGCCGTATACGACGCGTTCATAGTCTTCCAGAAACCTAGGCCGTTCATCTGTCTCCAGGCCAGGCAGTCCTCTTGCCCTTTCTCCCGTCTCCTGCAGGGTCTCCCAGGGCTTCCGCTCCAGCCCCAGCCAGCGAAGCAGCTCCAGATTTTGGAATACCTCTGTCCGAAGCTTTTCCTCCGGCTCCAGCTTTTGGTACCGGCGCCTGTGTCGGATGCCGTCTATTATCCACAGTCCTCCGCAGGCAAGCAAGATGGCTAACCCCCCAAGCCCTGCCAGCTTCCACGAAATCCTCTGTGCCCTCTGTTCTCTCTCAGCCTCCTTCCACTTCTCCTGGGCTTCTGGGTCTGCTCCTGCATTTCCCATATTTCCGTTAGACACCGCCTCCGGTTCCGGCGGCAGAATGATTTCCTCCCTCAGGACGCCATCCTTTGGCTGTGCAAGTTCCCAGGAGTGGTAGCGCTGTTCCCCGTATCCTGGGGTAGGTTCAAAGGGAATCCACCCTGCTCCCTCCAGATAGACCTCCGGCCAGGCATGGGCCATATTAGAGTACACCAATGTAGTGCCCTCCTCCACCGGAACGCAGTATCCCTGCACATACCGAGCCGGAATCCCCTCCGCCCTTGCCAGCAGCACGAAAGCAGTGGCAAAATAGGTACAATACCCCTGCCTGCTCTCCAGCAGAAAATAGTCCAAAAACTCCCGCTCTCCCCTCACCCACTTTGGCAAGTCTCCAGGTGTGCGGGTATAGGAAAGGCCTGCCAGCCCTCTCTCTATGGCGCGCAGCTTCTCCACCTGGGTCTGAGCGCCCTCTGTGGCTTTCTGGAGCCAGCTTCTCACTTCTGCAGAAAGCTCTATCTCTCCCAGGTAGTCTCTGAGCACTGCCTGTCTATAGGCCTGGACCTCATCAACGGTGAAATTATAGTTGATTTTTCGGCTGCATTCCTGCAGAGCTTCTGCCCAGATCTCCTCTTTGGTCTCTTCCGGCTCATCCAGCGCCTGCTCTAAAGCCCAGTCAAACTGAGCCTGTCCCAGATTCATCTCATAATACCGCAGTCTGTACTCTGTTCCATAGCCTTTCTGGCCCTCCCAGCGAAACTCCTCTCCTTCACTGACATAGTCAAGTGTTCTTTCATCCCACTGCTCCAGCCTCCAGGTTTTCAGCGGGACAAAGATATGACTGGTGTTGAAATCCTCGTAGCGGATGTCCAGGCAAATCTCCCTGAGGTAATCCCTCTCATATTCCCCATTGGTTCTCCGGGCCAGGTATAGGGTTTGAAGCGTATCCAGAAAAGCCTCCCCAAAAGCCCCCTGTCTCTCCCTGCTCCACCCCCTGCCGTCAAAGGTGTCAGAAATGCTTCCTGCCAGATAGAGATTTTCTGGCCTGTATTGCCCTCCACCTGGCTGCACTTGGATCGTCATGATCTCCCCTGCATCCTGCTGCAAATTTCCACCCAGCTCTCCTTCCTCGGAAAACCCAGTGAAAGCCATCCCAAAGCCCTCCCTGCTGCCCCATTTCAGATTCCGGGTAAATGTCATGACCGCATCCTCCACCTGGCTGTAGAGTTTTTTCGCCCACATCCAGTCATAGGGCTCCTCCGGTGCTGGCATAGCCGCCATAAGGAGCAGGTATAACACCAAAAAAGGCATGATCCACAGGGTATGGGCCTCTCTGGTGTTTCCGCCCCCACGCACCTTTTCCCAACGGCCCTGGACCCACTCGCCATAGACTAACATCACATATGTGCCCAAAAAGACTACAGAAATATGGTCCACTTCCCACCGAAGCCCCATGGCTGCAAGCATACCCACAACCACCAGGGCTGCAAAAATTCTTTTGAGCATTGGCAATTTTTCAAACAAAAGCTGCATCCCATAGCAGACTGCCGCAGTCAACGCCGCCCGCAGCATCCCATATCCAAAGATCCACTCCTTTGGCATAGTGCCCAAAAGTGCGTCTGCTCTCCCTGTGGCGTCCAAGGCACCCCCGGATAGCATCCTGGAATCCCCTTCGCCCAGAAGCCATGGCAGAAAAGAGCCCAGAAAGGCCTTGCTCTCCTCCCACCCTATAACCATAATACCTGCCCACAGAAGTCCCAGAAAAATCCCCAGACACAATAGTCGTCCCCTGGCTTCCAGGAAGTTTAGCGCCATAAGCACTGCCAATACCACCAATGCCGTAAGCAGATGAAGCCTGCCTCCTGTCCCCAGAAATTCTGCTGTGCCAAACAGTGCCATCCATGTCAACAATGCGGCATTCATCAGACGGTATGCCGCTTTTTCCCTGGAGCGCAGCCTCTCCCGCATCACAGCCTCCCTTCCAGAGGAGCTTCTATGGGAATCTGCATGATTTTTCGTCTTCCGTTTCCCTGTTTCAGGCAATCCTGTAGATTCCCGTCTGTGACTGCACAGATCACCACTGCTGTCCCGCCAGCTGCCATCTTTTCTGTCATCTCCATCACATGTCCATCCAGCCGATGCAATATCAGGAATAGGATCTGACTCTCCTGGAACCTGCCCAGGGTGACAGCCTCCTCCAGCATGACAGCTCCGTTCTCCTCCTGCTCAAAGATTACCTCCGACACCCTTTGGTAAAAGCTGTCGAAGTCCTTCATGCCCTGCACCTGCTCCCGCACCAGTCCCTTCTGTCCATAGTAGACCCGAAAGCCCATCTCCTTTCCCGCAAAAAAGAACCCCAGCGCCAGCAGCACCTCCAGCATGCGGTTCTCCAGAGGAAGATACACCTCTGGCTTTGTGCTGAACCGCGTCATGTCACAGAAGATAGCAATGCCTTCCTTCTCCTCCCCTGTGCGAATTCTGGTCATCAGCTTTCCCGATCTGGCCGAAGCCTTCCAGTGAATCTGTTTTAAGGAATCTCCCGGCACATACTCTCGCACCAGAATATCAGGCTCCGTATCGGAAAAAGTCTCCCGCTGTACCACTGCCTGGAAATCCTCCATGGCTTTTAAGTCCGAAAGCTGCACCACTCGGGGACGGACCTTTGCCTTGACAGTGCCGGGATTGGTATAGCACACCCTGAAAAGACGCAAAAAATCCGTCACTACCACCTCACCCACGCCCACCTCATACTCGCCTCGGTATCTGCACACCAGCCTGGTCTTATAGGTGAAGCTGTCGCCGGGAAGTAATTCGTACTCCACATCCCCAGGGATCTCCTCCACATAGGAAAAATCTGTAAACAGCCTGACGCTGACCCCGGTAAAGGCAAAATAGTCCTCGTTTTGCAATACAAAGAAGTAGTCAACAGGCTCTCCGCAGACCATGTGTCGGCTCCCCAATTCCTGATAAATTTTGAACCGGGAATAGACACAGAAAATATAGAGAAAGGAAATCACTGGCACCAGCGTGACGCCAAAAAAGAAACCGTAGCTTACCGCGCCTCCCACAAAGCTAATTGCCGCCAGGGAGCAGACCCACAGGCATAAAAGCGCCATTCTGCGCCTCCCCATCCCCTCCGCCCTTGCCCTCTTTTCCCGCCTCATTGTACAGGCACCTTTGCTCTCAAGATAAGGCTCTCCAGGAGATTTACCGCGTTGGCTTTCTGCATCCGCGCCTCTGCAGACAGCGCTAGCCTGTGGAGGAGTACAGGCACTGCCATGGCCTTCACATCGTCCGGCTTCACAAAATCCCTGCCCTCCAAAAGAGCCTTTCCCTGGGAAGCCCGCATCAGCGAAAGCAGCGCCCTGGGACTGGCCCCCAGCACGAACCGAGACTCCTGTCTGGTCAAAGCCACCATATCCTCCATATACCCTAAGACCGCCTCTCTTACCACAACAGACCTGGCTGCTTTCATGGCCTCCAGCACATCCTCTGGCCCACACACCGCCTCTGCCGTCTCCGGCCCAAGCCCCTCCAGATGTCTGGCCGCCATCCGAATTTCCTGTTCTCTGTCCGGATACCCAATGGAAAGGCGCATCATAAACCGGTCCATCTGGGCCTCCGGCAGAGGGTAAGTCCCCAAAAACTCCACCGGGTTCTGGGTGGCTATCACCATAAATGGCCGGGGCGGGGCATGCATCTGTCCATCCACAGTTACCTGTCCCTCCGCCATGGCCTCCAGGAGGCTGGACTGGGTCTTGGGAGCTGTCCGGTTAATCTCGTCTGCCAGCAGGATCTGGTGCATCACAGCTCCCGCCCGGTACTCAAAGGCCCCGGTATTCTGGTTATAGACGGACACCCCCGCCACATCCCCCGGCAGCGTGTCCGGTGTAAACTGGATCCTGCCGAAGCTGCACCCAGTGACTTTGGCCAGCATGGCTGCCAGCGTAGTCTTTCCCACCCCAGGCACATCCTCCAGCAGCACATGCCCTCCGACCAGGAGGCCTATCAGGAGTTTTTCCACCACATCCTCCTTGCCGATGAACAGTCGGTTGATATTGTCCTTCAGCTTTCCCGCCAAATCTAGCGCGTTTTCAAATAGATTTCTTGTCATACTAAGCCTTTCCCCGCTCTGCCTCGGCTGGCCTGCGTCTTTTTTGCCTGGTATCTTTGTTATCTGATTCTATGGGAACCTGTACAAAAACTCCCACAAAAATGAATGTCTTTTACATTGCATTTTTGTGGGATGTTTTATTGCGCATGAACTACGCTTTTGTCTTTAAATCTTGATACACAGTCATATAGAAATTAAGCAACTGCTGGTTGGTGGTCTCCCGGCATACCACAATCCTCTCTAATGCCTCCGCTTTGGCCTGCCCCTGGATATTTCCCGGCGCGCCACACTCGCCGCTCTCCCCATCAGACATCTGGGTCAGGGACTCAATCACCTGCCGCAGATAGTCCGTCTGGTTCTGGATTGTCCTAATCTGCTCAAAAATATATGCCATGTCGATGGTTTCCATAGTGTTATCTGTCATCTCATTATCCTCCAAATTTATCTCTGGCGGACACGCAAGGCATATCTTATTTTCCGATAGGAAGCGTGCCCTGCCACTTTTCACAAGACCTCTGGCCCGTTTCGGCCAGGTCGCTTCATATTCGTTCCCCTGCTCATCTACAACAAGAATGTTTTTTTCGATGGGTATCTCCCCCTTTGCCGTAAAATGATAGTCGGTACCATGAATGCTGTTTTTTGTAATGGGTGCCATCCCCGATTCACAATTCTACTATAATAAAAATCTTCTGCCCTGTCAAGAATTATTGCAAAACACGCCAAATTCCCATAAATCCCTGACTCAAGAGGTACTTTAGTCCCCACTCAAGCAACTCTTGATTCCAAATCTCTGCCAAATAAGCTATACTGAAACCATGGAACAGGCTTCAGATGCATCGTCCACAACCGGTTTCTGTTCCTCCTCTGCAAAGAATAGCAAAAAAGAAAAGGAGAAAGATTATGTTTGATACCATGAAAGTAGCACGTAAAATCAGAGAAGCCCGCATTGCCCGTAACATGACCCAGATGAATCTAGCCGACGCCATGGAGGTCAGCTACCAGGCTGTCTCCAATTGGGAGCGAGGATCCTCCTGCCCGGACATCGGCAAGCTGGAGCAGCTCTGCCAGATTCTACACCTTAGCATAGAAGAACTCCTGGGGGCAGACAGCGCTTCCAAGACATTAAGCCGGCTTTTGGAAAAGGAAGAAGCCACCCCGGCAGAGACGGAGCCCATTACAATAGAGCAAATTCAGGAGGTAGCTCCGCTCCTGCCGCCCACAGATGTAGAAAAGCTGGTGGATGACAGCCTTGACGGCCAAAAGGAGGATGAAACGCTTGACCTGCATGCAATTGCAGGGCTGGCTCCTTTCCTGGACGAAGAATACCTGGCTTCCCTGGTCAAAAAAGCCCATGTACAGAGTTTAAGAGAGCTCACCGGGCTGGCTCCCTTTCTCAGTGAAGAAACACTGGATGCTCTGATAGAAAATGCCGGCGCCAGCAAAGACATAAATGAAATCATGGGTCTTGTTCCCTTTTTAAGTGAAAAGACTCTGGATAAGCTGGTTCAGAAGATGCTGCCCTTGGATGACTGGAATGGCCTCACCGGACTGGCTCCCTTCCTCAGTAGTAAAACCCTAGACGCTCTGGTGGAAAGCGCTGAAGGGAATGACAATTTGACTGCCATCGTCGGCCTCGCTCCCTTTTTAAGTGAAAAGGCACTGGACAAGCTGGTTCAAAAGATGCTGCCCTTACATGACTGGAAAAGCATCAGTGGACTGGCTCCCTTCCTGGGCAGCAATGCGCTGAACGCTCTGGTGGAAAGCGCCGATCCCCAAAGGGACATGGCCCATGTCGTTTCCCTTGCGCCCTTCCTGGAGGAGGAAGCCCTGGACCGCTTCCTGCAAAAGCTGCCCGCTGACACCCATGTAGATATTTCCGGCCTCCTTCCCTTCCTGTCCCAGAAAACCCTGCAAAGGATGGCTGAAGCTCTTATGCGCGGAGGAAACCTGGAAGCACTGAAATCCATAGTGCCGTTTATATGACATATATGTAATTAATTGTTTCTACCTTGATGCGCTCC
>CANRZC010000040.1 GCA_947644185.1 uncultured Acetatifactor sp. | reverse complement strand
TGTAATCCGGCTCAAAGATTTTGCTGGCTGGTATTTTAAGGTATGTAACTAAAGGGTACAGCTTTTCAAATTTGGGGTTGCCACGCCCGGCTTCAATGCCCCGTATAGTGCGTGAGTCACTTATATTAATTTAAATAAGTTTCGTGAAACAGCCCTGCAATCTCCACAAAAATCATTGACAAGCCACAGGTTGGTTGTTATGATAGAGCATAGGACAAGGGCGTTCTCAGTGTGGGAGGACTGCCCTTTTTGACTTTTTAAGCAGGAGGCAATAGGACAGGAGGTTTGAAATGAAGAATTATACAAGGAATGACATTGTGAGGCTGGTGAAGGAAGAGGATGTGGAATTTATCCGGCTGCAGTTCACGGATATGTTCGGTCATCTGAAGAACATTGCCATCACAGCCAACCAGCTGGACAAGGCGCTGGACAACAGATGCATGTTCGATGGATCGTCCATCAACGGCTTTGTGGGAATTGAGGAATCGGACATGTATCTTCACCCGGATCTATCCACAGTGGAGATATTTCCCTGGAGGCCTCAACAGGGCAAGGTGGCCAGGATGATATGCGATATCTATCGGCCAGATGGCACACCCTTTGAAGGGGATCCCAGGCAGGTGCTGAAACGGGCTATTAAAGAGGCAAAGGAGATGGGATATACCTTTGAGGTGGGGCCGGAGTGCGAGTTCTTTTTGTTTGACACAGATGAAAATGCCATGCCCACCACCAACACCCACGAGCAGGCAGGATATTTTGACATTGGCCCCTTGGATGGCGGGGAGAACGCCAGGCGGGAGATTGTCATGACCCTGGAAGACATGGGATTAATAATCGAGGCGTCCCACCATGAGATTGCACCGGCGCAGCATGAGATTGATCTGCGCTATGATGAAGCACTGGCAGTGGCGGACGATATCATGACCTTTAAGCTGGCGGTGAGAACCATTGCAAAGCGCCATGGATTGCACGCTACTTTTATGCCAAAGCCAAAGTTTGGGGTGAATGGTTCTGGTATGCACATCAATATGTCGCTGCACAGGGATGGCAGGAATCTCTTTGAGGACAGCAGCGACCCCAATGGATTGAGCCGGGAGGCTTATTACTTCATCGGGGGTATTATGCGGCATATTAAGGGCATGGCGGCCATCACCAACCAGCTGGTGAACTCCTACAAGCGACTGGTGCCAGGATATGATGCGCCGGTTTATATTGCCTGGAGCACCACCAACCGCAGCCCTCTGATCCGCATCCCCACAGAGCGCAGGGGCAGCACCAGGATAGAGCTGCGCAGCCCAGATTCCGCTGCAAATCCTTATCTGCTGCTGGCAGTATGTCTAAAAGCTGGACTGGACGGTATCGCCAATAAAATTGAACCCCCTGAAAGTGTGGACTGCAATATCTATACCATGTCAGAGGCCCAGAGAAAAGCACTTGGGATAGAGAGCCTGCCAGGGACGCTGATAGAGGCAGTGGAGGAGCTAAAAAAGGATAGCTTTATCCAGGATGTGCTGGGGAAGCATGTGACCGAGAAATATATTGCGGCCAAAGAGCAGGAATGGCAGCAGTACAGAGCCCATGTGTCAGAATGGGAGATTGGACAGTATCTCTATCGCTTTTAGTAGGGGCATGGAGGGACGTTTCAGGGGGGTGAGGACGCTTGACGAGTTTAATTGTGGCATTGCCGAAGCCGGAGGATGCGAAGGGAATCAAGAATGTGCTGGTGCGAAACGGCTTTCCAGTGACAGGCGTCTGCACCACCGGAGCCCAGGTTATCAGCCAGGCAGATGGGCTGAATGACGGGATTGTAGTCTGTAGCTACAAGCTGGCGGATATGGTATATTCCCAGCTGCGGGAATGTCTGCCGGAGGGGTTTGAGATGCTGCTTATGGCCTCGGACAGACTGCTGAACCAGTGCAGTGGGGAGGGGATTGTATGTCTGTCCATGCCCCTTAAGGTGCATGATCTGATCAGCACTGTGGGGATGATGGAAGAGGGGATTGTCCGCCGCAGGCGCAAAGCCAGGCAGAATCCAAGAGTAAGAAATGCCAAAGAGGAGGCATTGCTGAAAGAGGCCAAAGAGATTCTGATGGTCAGGAATCATTTCAGCGAGGAGGAGGCTCACAAGTATCTGCAAAAATGCAGCATGGACAGTGGGACCAATTTGGTGGAGACAGCAAGTATGGTGCTGGCCATGATGAAAATGTGAATGGGATGAAGATTTTGAAATTCGCCAGGGAGCAGAAAGGGGATGGAAAGGGATGCGCTTTACAAAGATGCAGGGATGTGGAAATGACTACATATATGTCAATGGATTTGAGGAGAAGATTCCGGATCTGGAAAAGCCGGAGATTGTAAAGCGGCTCAGTCACAGACATTTCGGGATTGGAGGGGATGGTGTTATTTTCATCAATCCTGCGGTGGAGGCCGATTTTGAGATGGAGATGTACAATGCGGACGGTTCCCGGTCAGAGATGTGCGGCAATGGAATTCGCTGTGTGGGGAAGTTCGTCTATGACAAGGGACTTACGGACAAAAGACATATCAGCGTGGTCAGTGCCGGAAAAGTAAAGCTTTTGGATTTGACTGTGGAGGAGAATGGGCAGTATGGCGGCAGGGGGGAAGTGGTGCAGGTAAGGGTGAATATGGGAAGCCCTATTCTAGAGCCAGCCCTGATTCCAGTGGAGGCTGCAGGGGACAGAGTGGTAAACCAGCCCATTGTGGTGGATGGCAGAAAGTATCACATGACCTGTGTATCCATGGGGAATCCCCACGCGGTGATCTTTGCGGAGCAGGTGGCGGATATGGAGCTGGAGCACATAGGCCCTTTGTTCGAAAATCATCAGAGGTTCCCCAACCGCACCAACACAGAATTTGTGGAGATTCAGGACAGGAAAAATTGCTTTATGCGTGTCTGGGAACGGGGTACCGGCGAGACTTTAGCCTGCGGCACCGGGTGCTGTGCCGTGGTGGTGGCAGGGGTGTTAAATGACTTGACAGACGTTTGCGTAACGGTTAAGCTATTAGGAGGCGAGCTGTTCATTGAATGGGACAGGGCGGCCAATTTGGTCTATATGACAGGGCCTGCAGTTACGGTTTTTGAAGGAAATGTGTAAATAGGGGATAGGGTATGTATAAGATAAATGACAATTATTTAAAGCTTCCGGGAAGCTATCTGTTTTCTACCATTGGAAAGAAAGTGCGGGAATACACCGCAGCGCATCCAGAGAAAAAGGTGATACGGCTGGGCATTGGGGATGTGACCTTGCCTTTGGCACCAGCGATTATCCAGGCTTTGCACAGCTCTGTGGAGGAAATGGGAAAGGCGGACACCTTTAGAGGCTATGCCCCGGATCTGGGATATGATTTTTTGCGTGAGGCAATTGCGGAAAATGACTACAGGGCAAGAGGCTGCCAGATTACCGCGGATGAAATTTTCGTCTCTGACGGGGCGAAATGCGATTCCGGCAATATCCAGGAGATTTTTAGCCTGGACAATCGCATTGCAGTGTGTGATCCGGTGTACCCGGTGTATGTGGACTCCAATGCCATGGCAGGACGGGCAGGAGACTATGATGTGGACAGGGAAGTCTGGAGCAATGTGATCTATATGCCTTGTACCGCAGACAATGATTTTGTGCCAAAGCTGCCAAAGGAGAGGCCGGATTTGATTTATCTGTGCTTTCCCAATAATCCCACTGGCGCTGCCATTACAAGAAAACAGCTTCAGGAATGGGTGGACTATGCCATAAAAGTAGAGGCGGTTATCCTGTATGATGCTGCCTATGAGGCCTATATCACAGAGCCTGAGGTGCCCCATAGCATCTATGAATGCAAAGGCGCTACCAGCTGTGCCATAGAGCTTCGCTCTTTTTCCAAAAATGCGGGATTTACGGGATTGCGTCTGGGATTTACCGTAGTTCCGAAGGAACTGAAATGTGGGGAGGTGTCCCTCCATTCCCTGTGGGCCAGACGACATGGCACAAAGTACAATGGCGCGCCCTATATCGTGCAGCGGGCCGGGGAGGCAGTGTACTCCCAGGAGGGAAAGGCCCAGATGGCAGAGCAGATTGCCTATTACAGGAAGAATGCTGCCTATATTTTAGGAGGCCTGAAAAAGGCGGGATACACAGTGTCCGGAGGCGTCAATTCGCCTTATATCTGGCTGAAGACACCAAGGGGGATGAGCAGCTGGGGATTTTTTGACTATCTGCTGGAGGAGGCCAATGTGGTGGGAACTCCTGGCGCAGGATTCGGCCCAGGTGGAGAGGGGTACTTTAGGCTCACTGCTTTCGGCAGCTATGAAAATACGGTGGAGGCGGTAGACAGGATAAAGGCGCTGTAACAGATAGCAGGAAATGGGAAGGGAGCTGGCGACATGGGCGGAAATGCTGGGAAAGGAAGAATGGTGCATTATGATCTGCTGCGCATCTTTGCAGCCTTTAGTGTGGTCATGCTTCACAGTTCAGCGCGATTCTGGTATGAATATGAGGTCACAAGCAAGGAATGGCTTGTAGCCAATACCTATGACGCTCTGTTTCGCTTTGGTGTGCCTATTTTTGTCATGCTCAGCGGGGCTATCTTTCTCTCCAAAGAGTATAAGCTGGACATAAAGAAGCTGTATACCCACAATATCCTCCGGCTGGTGTCTGTGTATATAGTGTGGTCCTGCATCTACGGGCTGTTGGACTGCTGTTCTTTTGACTTAAGCCAGGTAGGCTGGAAGGATATTGTGAGAGAGATGATTTTCGGCAGATACCATCTGTGGTTTCTGCCTATGATCACAGGCTTCTATATGCTTCTGCCGATCCTCCGGGTCTGGGTGCAGAACGGGGGAAAGGGGAATCTCTTGTATTTTCTGACACTTTTCTTTGTGCTGCAGGTGCTGAGCAATACACTGAGAGTGCTGTGGCCCTCAGACGAGCTGGCATATCTGCTGGATCAGACAAAGATTGAGATGGCCTGTGGATACCTGGGATATTTTGTCCTGGGATATTATATCACCCATGTGGGAATTCCAAAACGGTATCACAAGGTCATTTATCTGGGCGTGATTCCCGCTGGGGTTTTGAATGTGGTGTTGGGGAACCTTTTAGCTATCAGGGCAGGGGAGCCAGAGGGGGAGATCTACAACTCCTTTGGGCTGTTCACTTTCTGGACAGCAGTGGCAATTTTCCTGTTTTTTACTCAGATTATGGGCAGGCTGAACTATTCTGATCCTGGGAGGGCTGTGATCAGAGAGATATCCATGGGAACCATGGGTATCTATGTGATGCATGTGGGAATGATGGAAATCATGAAGGGGAAGGGGCTTTATTTAACCGGAATTCCCGGCTGGGTGGAGATTCCCCTGACAGCTGTATTCTGCTTTACGGTATGCCTGGGATTGTCGTCGCTGCTTCGCAGGATTCCTTTTGTGGGAAGATATATTTGCTGAATGGATGAAAAAATCCTTGCAAACCAGAAAAAAATATGGTAGCATAACCACATATTCCAAATGCCGTGAAGGAGACTCTTTTCGGGAAAGGCAACAGGAAGGCGGCGTCACCGACTGAAAGCGCTGCCAGCGGGAACCGATACAGGGAACACTCTGGAGCAGGCTGTCTGAACAAAGGAGCATATGCTTTGGCGCTAGGACAGCACGTAGCACGCGTTAAGTGTAAGAGTGGATAGGCCGAGGATACCTTTGATGGAAGGTACGGCTTATCAAAGCGGGTGGTACCGCGGATAACCCATAGGATTATTCGTCCCGGATGCAGAAAACTGTGTTCCGGGGCTTTTTTTATGCACAGGCCCGCATGTGGAAATTTGCCGCCCAGGCGGCATGCGGGCCGCGCGGCGAGTAGTGGAGAAGAGCATTCCCCTACTCGATTGCACAGACCCGTGCAGAGAAAATATGCCCCTAGGAACACATCTACAGAGAAAGGAGCCACTATGACAAACAAGAACTGTTACAGAGACATGACAATCGGTGAAATCGGAGAACAGCATATCGGACAGGTGATCCGGGTGGCCGGATGGGTTGAAAACATCCGGGACCATGGCGGGGTATCTTTCATTGACCTGCGGGACATGTACGGTGTTCTGCAGATTGTAATCCGCAGGCCTGGGCTGTTAAAAGGCCTGATCAAGGAGACCTGTATCTCCATAGAAGGGCCTGTGGAAAAGAGAGATGCGGACACCTACAATCCAAAGCTTCCCACCGGCACCATTGAACTGGAGGCAAAGGAGATCACTGTGCTGGGCAAGGTGTATCGCCAGCTCCCCTTTGAGGTGATGACCTCCAAAGAGACCAGGGAGGAAGTGCGACTTATATACCGCTATTTGGATCTGCGCAATGCAAAGGTGCGGGATAATATCTTATTCCGTTCAAAGGTAATCGCTTTTTTGAGAGAAAAAATGACCCAGATGGGCTTTGTGGAGATACAGACTCCCATTCTCTGCGCCTCCTCCCCTGAGGGTGCCAGGGACTACATTGTGCCCTCCCGGAAATTCAAGGGCAAGTTCTACGCCCTGCCCCAGGCGCCCCAGCAGTACAAGCAGCTGCTGATGGCCTCCGGCTTTGATAAATATTTTCAGATCGCCCCCTGCTTTCGGGATGAGGATGCCAGAGCGGACCGCTCTCCCGGGGAATTCTACCAGCTGGATTTTGAGATGAGCTTTGCCACCCAGGAGGATGTGTTCCAGGCGGGAGAGGAAGTGCTGTCTGCAGTGTTTGAAAAGTTCGGGCCAGAGGGGGCGGCAGTGACCCAAGCGCCCTATCCCATCATTAGCTACAGACAGGCCATGGTGGAATTCGGCACGGACAAACCGGATCTGAGAAATCCTTTGCGGATTCAGGATGTGACAGACTTTTTCCAGAAATGTACCTTTAGGCCCTTTCTGGGCAGAACTGTGCGGGCCATCAGAGTTCAGGAACAGATGAGCAAGGGCTTCCACGAAAAGCTTTTGCAGTTTGCGGTATCTCTGGGCATGGCGGGACTGGGGTATCTGGAGGTGGCGGAGGATCTTTCCTACAAGGGGCCTATTGACAAGTTCATACCCGCCCAGTACAAGGAGGAGCTTCGCCAGATGGCAGGTTTAGGAGTGGGGGATACGATTTTCTTTATTGCAGACAAGGAAGAGCGGGCCAACTATTACGCCGGGAAGATTCGAAATGAGCTGGGGGAGAAGCTGGGGCTCACAGAGCGAAATGCATTTCGGTTCTGCTATGTAAATGACTTCCCCATGTATGAGCTGGATCCGGAGACAAAGGAAATCGGCTTCACCCACAATCCCTTTTCCATGCCACAGGGCGGGATGGAGGCATTGGAGACAAAAGATCCCCTGGACATTTTGGCCTATCAGTACGACATTGTGTGCAATGGTGTGGAGCTTTCCTCCGGGGCTGTGCGAAACCATGACATGAATATCATGGTGAAGGCCTTTGAGATAGCGGGGTATGACGAGAAAACTCTCCAGAGGAAATTTGGGGCACTGTACCAGGCATTTCAGTTTGGTGCGCCCCCTCACGCAGGGATGGCGCCAGGGATTGACAGGATGCTGATGTTATTGCGGGGGGAGGAGAATATCAGAGAGGTGATTGCCTTCCCCATGAGCGGCTCAGCCCAGGACTTGATGTGCAGCGCTCCCAGTGAGGTCACGGAGCAGCAGCTGCGGGAGGTGCATATCAAAATCCGCGATTAGTGCGAGAAGAAGTTCTAAGCCTACAAAGGACGTAGGCTTAGAACTTCTAGGATCGCAAGCGAACGAGTTCGCTTTGCGCTCCGTTCTCGCACGGAAGAATATCCCAGCGAATGGGATTCGCTGGGATATTCTTCCAGATTCTGGCAATTGGCCTTGACAACGGACAGGATGTTTCAGGGAAAGGAGATTTGTATGGCAAATTGTATCAGTGATGAGACCATAGAATATGTGGGGATTTTGGCGAAGCTGGAGCTTTCCGGCGAAGAGCTTGTCCAGGCGAAAAAGGACATGGGCAGAATGCTGGATTATATTGACAAATTAAATGAATTGGACACCGAAGGTGTGGAGCCCATGTCCCATGTGTTCCCGGTGCAGAATGTGTTTCGGGAGGATGAGGTCACGGGCTTTGACCAGAGTGAGAGGATGCTGCAGAATGCACCCGCTCAAAAGGATGACATGTTCGTAGTGCCTAATGTAATGTCCCATTGAACAAGAAACGAGGTGGATTATGGAACTTTTATCCCTTTCAGCAGTGGAGCTGGGGACAGCCATCAAAGAGGGCAGGGCCACGGCGGTAGAGGCTATGGAGGCTGTATTTGGCCGGATAGAAGAAGCAGAAGGCGATCTCCACTGTTATATTACCATTGAGAAAGAAAAAGCACTTGAAAAAGCAAAAGAGGTGCAAGGCCGGATTCAGGCCGGAGAATTAACCGGCCCTTTGGCAGGAGTGCCGGTGGCAATCAAGGACAATCTGTGTACAGAGGGGATGCGCACCACCTGTGCCTCCCGGATGCTTCATAATTTCGTGCCCACCTACACGGCGGATGCTGTGCGAAATTTGGAGCAGGCAGGGGCAGTCATCATTGGCAAGACCAATATGGATGAGTTTGCCATGGGATCTACCACAGAGACCTCCGCCTATGGCGTCACATGCAATCCCCATGACACAGAGCATGTGCCTGGGGGGTCCTCCGGGGGCTCTGCGGCAGCCGTGGCAGCTGGGGAGTGCTTCTTTGCGCTGGGCTCCGATACAGGTGGATCCATCAGACAGCCTGCCTCCCACTGCGGTGTGGTAGGCTTAAAGCCCACCTATGGGACAGTATCCCGGTTCGGGCTGGTGGCCTATGGATCTTCTCTGGACCAGATAGGGCCTCTGTGCAAGAGCGTGGAGGACTGTGCCACGGTGTTAGAAATCATTGCCAGGGACCCGGAGGCAGACAGGGAAGCCTCTCATAATAAGGGCATCCGAAGGGATTCCACTTATCTGGGAAGGGCGGACATGGACTTTACATCTGCCCTAAAGAAAGACGTAGAGGGCATCCGCATCGGCATCCCCAGGGACTATTTCGGGGAGGGACTGGACAGTCAGGTGCGGGAGAAGGTGGAGGCGGCGGCAAAGCTTTTGCAGGAAAACGGCGCTGTGGTAGAAAGGTTTGATCTGGACCTGGTAGAGTATGCAATCCCCACTTATTACACCATTGCGGCCGCGGAGGCCAGCTCCAATTTAGAGCGCTTCGATGGCATTAAGTACGGCTACCGGGCGAAAGGGCCAGAGGAGCTGCACCAGATGTACAAAAAGACCCGCTCCCAGGGCTTTGGGCCGGAGGTAAAGCGCCGCATTATGCTGGGCAGCTTTGTGCTCAGCTCCGGGTATTATGATGCCTACTATCTCAAGGCGCTGCGGGTGAAAGCCATGATCAAAAAGGCCTTTGACCAAGCCTTTGCCAGGTATGACTGCATTTTAGGGCCTGTGGCGCCCACCACGGCACCGAGACTGGGAGAGAGCCTGGGAGATCCCCTGAAAATGTATTTGGCGGATATTTATACCATTTCCGTCAATCTTGCAGGTCTGCCGGCTATCAGCGTTCCCTGCGGCGTGGACAAAAAGGGCCTGCCCATTGGCCTGCAGCTTATGGGGGATTGCTTTGGGGAAAAAAAGATTCTGCAGGTGGCTTACACCTATGAGAAACTGAGAGACGGGATGGGAAAGTAAGGAGGCACTGTAATGGCAAAGGAATATGAAACAGTCATAGGACTGGAGGTCCATGTGGAGCTTGCCACGAGGACAAAGATCTTCTGTGGGTGTTCTACTGCATTTGGAGGGCGGCCCAATTCCCATACCTGTCCGGTGTGTACGGGTATGCCGGGCTCTCTGCCTGTGCTGAATAAAAAAGTTTTGGAGTATGCGGTGGCAGTGGGGCTGGCCACCAATTGCAGCATTACAAGATACTGCAAATTTGACAGGAAGAATTACTTTTATCCTGACAATCCCCAGAACTACCAGATTTCCCAGCTCTACCTTCCCATTTGCCGGGACGGGTATGTGGAGATCGATGTGCCAGAGAAAGATACGCCTGGAACAAAGAGGATCGGCATCCACGAGATCCATATGGAGGAGGACGCGGGGAAGCTGATTCACGACGACTGGGAGGACTGCACATTGGTGGACTATAATCGGTCCGGTGTGCCCCTGATCGAAATTGTCTCGGAGCCAGATATGCGAAATGCAAAAGAGGTCATTGCCTATCTGGAAAAGCTTCGACTGATTATCCAGTATCTGGGCGCCAGTGACTGCAAGCTCCAGGAGGGCTCCATGCGGGCAGATGTGAACCTGTCTGTGCGGGAGGTGGGAGCAGAGGCATACGGCACCCGCACGGAGATGAAGAATTTGAACTCCTTCCACGCCATAGCAAGAGCCATTGAGGGGGAGAGGAATCGCCAGATAGATCTGCTGGAGGCAGGCAAGAGCGTGGTGCAGGAGACCAGGCGCTGGGATGACGGGAAAGGCAGCTCTTACGCCATGCGCTCTAAGGAGGATGCCCAGGACTACCGCTATTTTCCGGATCCAGATCTGGTCCCCGTGAAAATCGAGGATGCCTTTTTGGAGGAAATCCGATCCAGGCAGCCGGAGTTTCGCACGGAGAAGATGGCCCGGTACAAGGCAGAGTATCAGATCCCTGATTACGATATTGAAATCATCACGGAATCCAAGCATATGGCGGATATTTTTGAGGCTACGGTTGCTCTGGGCAGCCAGCCGAAAAAAGTATCCAACTGGCTGATGGGGGAGACTTTGCGGATCCTGAAGGAAAGAGAACTGGATCCGGAGGATATCTGCTTTTCACCACAGCATTTGGCGAAGCTGATTGCACTGTCTGAGAGCAAGGCCATTAATTCCACTGTGGCGAAGGAAGTGTTTGAGCAAATGTTTGAGAAGGACGTGGACCCGGAAGCTTATGTGGAAGAGCATGGCCTGAGGATGGTCAGTGATGGAGATGATTTGCGGAAGGTTGTGGAGGAAGTCATTGGGGCCAACCCTAAATCCGTAGAGGATTACAGGGGTGGCAAGGAGAGGGCCTTGGGCTTTTTGGTGGGCCAGACCATGAAGCGCATGAAGGGCAAGGCGGATCCGGGCAGCGTCAATGAGCTGTTGAAAGAATTGCTAAAGTGAGCGGGCCTGTGCATAAAAAAGTGCCGCAAGAGAGCGGCACTTAAAAGTTGCTTTGCAACTTTGTCGGCGTTACTTTTGCGTAGAACTTTCCTATAATATAAAAATAGGGTCACCTGGAAGGTGGCCCTTGTCTGTTGCTATAGCATTTTAATAAGCTGGCGTAGACTGTGGATCCAGAATGAAATCAATGTATTTTACCACAGCTTCCAAATTTGGGCTGGTGGCGGTCACAGCAAGAACACCGTCACCGTTTAGAAAATAAAAGACCTCCTGCAAAGACTGGGCTTCGTCCAGACAGATCCCCACGGGAATGGGCTCTTCCATAGCCTCCGGCTTTTTGGGATCCGGGTGGGCGGGAGCAGTGCTGTAATCATAGTTGGGATCTTCCCTGGCAGCGTTGATGGCATCTGCTACAGCTCTGTCCATGTAATAGAAATAGGGCTCATATTTTTGGATCTGCTCCGCTGTGAGAACCTCTCTGAGGTCATAGAAGCAATCGTTGTAAGCATACTGTTCCACCGTAGCGGCATCTGACATAAGCACATCAATTTCACCTGCGGCAATATAGACCATCATCTTCTGGGTGGAAGTTATGGTTTCTTGATCCATGCCAGATGAACTGATATGCATAGAAGAATC
>CANRZC010000039.1 GCA_947644185.1 uncultured Acetatifactor sp. | reverse complement strand
AGTTTAGAATAATGTTAATTGTTCATATTTCTCTGGAAATTCATGGAGATACCGAAAGCAAGCCTCCACATCATGTACGATCCCATGTTTTTCACAGGTTCCATGAAAAAGGCGCATCAGTTCCGCGTTTTGGTCACTCTCTATTTCGTAGGCATATCCGTATTTGCGGTGATATTTCTGTCGCAGCCCTGGGAAATGCTTATCCAGCGCCTCATAGAAATATTCCCGATCCCCATCCCGCAGGGTCATGCCCATGCCAAAGCAAATGATTCCATAGACCTTTGTTCGAATACAACACTGTAATATTCCATGGATATTTTCTTTGGTATCATTGATAAAAGGCAAAATAGGTGACAGCCACACAATGGTGGGAATTCCATTGTCCCGCATAATCTCCAGCACTTCCACCCGCCTGGCTGTGGTGCATACATTGGGCTCCAATATTCTACACAAGTCTTCGTCATAGGTAGTCAGTGTTATCTGCACCACACACTTTGCCTTTTGGTTAATTTCCTTTAATAAGTCCAAATCCCTGAGGATTCTGTCAGACTTGGTCTGAATGGCCACACCGAACTCATAGCGGGCTATCAGCTCCAGGCATTTCCGGGTCAGTCCTAAGGTCTCCTCACAATGCATATAGGGATCGCACATGGCGCCAGTACCGATCATACATCGCTTGCGTTTGGAGCGAAGTGCCTTTTCCAGCAGCTCCGGCGCGTTCTGCTTCACCTCCACATCCTCAAAGGCATGGCGAAACCCATAGCATGTGCTCCTGCTATCGCAGTAAATACAGCCATGAGTACAGCCTCTGTATAGATTCATTCCATTTTGCGCTGATAATATACCCTTTGCATTCACAAAATGCATGACAGCCCTCCATTGCACTTCCATATCAATATACGCCAAAGCCTCTCAGAGACCATAAATCGCAGCCATCTGCCTGATTCGGTGCTCCAGTTCTCCTCGGACCCACTCTGGCTTTAGTACCTTGGCAGAAGGGCCAAAGGACAGAAGCAATCCATAGACCCAATCGTCCAGGGGACAGAAAAGCTGAATTTCAAAATCTCCCTGAGGCAGTACCCTGATCTCATCCTCCTCAAATCTGTCGTACACCCGGTAGGCCTCTTTCCTGTCTATCTGAAAGACTATCCGCACTGGCTCCGGCTGCTTTTTCTCGTTTTCCGCCTTGGCGACCTGGCCTCCCCCACATTTCTCCCGGGCCTTCTCCTGGGCTTTTGAGCCTTCCCAGTGCCGCTCCCCCGGTTCAAATGCCTCCTCTGTCACCTGGATCCGCTTCATCCTGAGCACCTTAAACAGCCGCAGTGCACCTCTCTCCCTGCAATAAGCCCGCAAATACCAGGTGTATTCCTTAAAGAGAAGCTGCAGCGGCTCTATCCGCCTATGACTCATGTCCCCGTATTGGCCATAATAGTCAAATTCCATGACCCGCCTTTTTAGAATAGCCTCCTTGATCTGCTGGAACAGTTCTCCCCGCCTACCGCTCCAATCAGAGAAGTCAATGGCCACCCAGTCTGTGGTTTCCGCCCGAAAAAAGGTCTTCAGCTTCTCAAGGATTTCTTCCTCTCCCCTGAAGGCTCCTGTCTCCCGCAGACTGGCCATGGCTGCTAAAATCTGCTGTTGCTCCTCCTCTGAAAGGAGAAGCTTGTCCAGCACAAATCCATCCATCAGGCAGATGCCGCCGCCTTTTCCTCTGTTGGCATAGATGGGAATCCCTGCCATAGACATGCTCTCCATGTCCCGATAAACCGTGCGGACAGACACCTCAAAATGCTGCGCCAGCTCCTGTGCTGTGACAGTGCCTCTCTTCATCAGAATGTAAATCATCTCCAACTGTCTGTTCACCATGGCTTTTACTTTCGCCTTTCGTATAGCCTTCCTAATTTACAAGAAAGATCTTCCTGATTTTCCGAATCTAATGGTAAGGTAGTTTACCTAAATGTATTTTAGTATATTTCAGGTACTCTTGCAATGCTTTTTCAGTGCTTATCGCCCCTTGCCCAAAAGAGTGTGAGAAAACGCCTTGCGTCACTCCCCTGCCCCGATGTATAATACTAGTGACTACAATAACAATATCGCCATTGTTTCCCAAAGGAGGCAGACTATGAACAAAGTATTGGACGCCATCAGAGAACGAAGCTCTACCAGAGGCTATACACCGGAACCGCTCACAGAGGAGGAGCTGGATATTCTGCTCCAGGCAGGCCTGCAGGCACCCACAGCGGCAAACAGGCAGGAAATCCATTTTACCCTGCTATCTGGCAGCCATCCCCTATTGCAGGAGCTGGAGGCAGAGAAAAACCGGCTGCGGGAGATCACAACACCGGCCCACAATTTCTATTATGAAGCGCCAGCCGTAGTCATCATCAGCGCTGACAGCACATATAAATGGGGTTCCCTGGATGCCGGCATCGCCGTGGAAAATATGGCCCTGGCAGCCCAGTCTCTAGGCCTGGGAAGCCTGATTATCGGCTGTATCTTGGATGCCATGCAGGGAGAAAAGAAGGCGTATTTTGCAGACGCTCTGAAACTCCCCCCTGCCTATGAGTACAAGATTGCCATTGCCTTCGGGCACAAGGCCGTCACAAAAGAGCCCCATACCTATGACGCCAGCGCGCAGATTACAAGGCTGTAGCACATATGCTACCCCCGCCACCTGTCAGAAGACACAGAAAGGAGAAAAGCACCATGCTATCCAAAATCACCAGTGAAGAATTCCACCAATATCTGGATTTCGCCTATGAACTGGCCATGGATCCTGCCAGATCAGGATATCCTACCTACACAGACCGCATTAAGACAAAGGAGGACTTTATCCGGGTAGCCCAAAATGGCCTCAGTGGGGAGCATGACCAGATCCTGCTCTACCGCAGGGAAGGCTCTGTGGAGGGCTGGATTCACTACTTCTGGGAGCCAGAGGACAAATATCTCCAGACCTGTGTCTTCAATATCCGAAAGGACACCGACACTGCCATGGAGGAATTTTTGCGCTATCTGGCAGAACATTTCCCAGGGTATCACGCTTACCTGGGATTCCCCGGGGAGAATCAGGAGGCAATTAAAAGCTTGTATGCCCAGGGTTTTGCCTGTGACGAGACATCCTACAATAATTCGCTTTTCTTTGACACCTTTGAGCTTCTGCCAGCGCAGGGGGATGTACGGCGCATCCAAGAGGAGAATTACCAGGATTTCAGAATCCTCCATGCGCCCTATGATGCAGAAATGTACTGGGACAGCGACCATATTCTTGGGGCCATTTCCCAGTGGCATATCCATGTCTGTTACCAAAATCAGCTCCCTGTGGGAGCTATCTATGTCCGCTACAGTGAACCAATGCTGGAGATATATGGTGTTGATTTTTCTGAGGACCGCTTTGACGAAGCTGTGTATCGGGCGCTGCTGACCCAGGCCCTGAACGATGGAAAATTGTCTGGCGCCAGATACATGACTTATTTTACAGAGGAAAAGCAGCAGCCCATTGCTCTAGATCTGGGCTTTCACTGTGTGGGAAAGTATTTGTGCTTTGACAAACAACTATAAACAAATAGGCAGACAGTGTAAAAGGGCCCCGGCATGCACCGAGACCCTTTTACTATTTCTTATGAGGGGGGAGATAGTGAGTTCATCAACTATCTGAAATACATATTACAGGAGAAATGTGTGCAAACTGTGTCCATTTTCTAATTTAAATCTTAAAAGCCTGAAAACCATTTCTAAATTTCCTAGCATATCCTATTTTGCCTGGAGCTCCTCCATAATACCCTGATAGATATAAGGTCTCATTGTTTCCGGAGCCATGTGGAAGCACTCTTTTGTGGCAATTTCCAGCATATAGGTCAGCAAATGGGAAAAAATGCAGTGTATCATATACCCCAGCGGTAAATCTGTCCGAAGCATCCCCTGTTCCATCCCCTGCCTCAGGATTTTCCCAAACAAATTCACCGGGCGGAAGGGTGCGAATTCTTCCGCATTCATTTTCTCCCGGATCATGCGATTGTAATCGGAATTGCTGGTCATGCTGTGGACAAAGCGCAGAAAGCTATGGCTGCAATGCCCCTTTTTCTCCACCATATCTAGCAGTAAATTTAACTGCTCTCCAAAATCTACCTTTGTCTCCAGCTGTTCTTCCAGCCAGCCGAACATCCACCGTATCTGGCTCACCACAGCGCAGGCGATAATTTCATCTTTTGTATCAAAATACTCATAAGCGGTTCCCTTGCCGATTCCAGCCCGCTCTGTAATGGTGGAGACGCGGATGTCTTCCATATCCATCCCCTCCTCCAGCATCTGAACCACTGCCTCGTACATCTGCCGCACCTTTGGCGGTATCTGCTCCATTTCTTCTAATCCAGTGATTCTTCCCATCTTACTCCCTCTCTTTCAGTTCTATCAAACTTATCAGCGCTTTTATTCTCCCTAATCGAGTAGGGGAATGCGGGCCTGTGCAATCGAGTAGGGGAATGCCCTTCTCCACTACTCGCCGCGCGGCCCGCACGCCGCCTAAGCGGCATATTACCTTTGTGCGGGCCTGTGCATAAAAAAGAGCAGACGATACTGCTGCCTGCCCTTTTTCATGCATGAAGTCAATCCATATCTGCGCACTCTGCCAGCTCTCTCTTCTTGTTTCGGATAAACACATCATAAATGCAGGGGATGACCACTAATGTCAGCAGTGTGCCATAGGTCAGTCCGCCGATGGTGACCACTGCCATAGGTTTTGCCATCTCGGATCCCATATCATTGCTAAACACCATGGTGGACAAGGCCAGGATCGTAGTCAGGGCAGTCATCAGCACAGGCCGCAGCCTGGTGCGCCCGGCCGTCAAAATCGCCTCCCGCTTCTCCATTCCGCCCTCCCGCAGCTGATTCATGTAATCAATGATGACGATACCATTGTTTACAATGACGCCAGCCAGCATTACAAAGCCAATCATGGCAATGACGCTAACCTCACTTCCACTGACATACAGCCCCATAAAGCCTCCTGTGAAAGCTAGCGGAATTGTAAATAGGATAATAAATGGTGATAGCAGAGATTGGAACTGGGCCACCATTATCAGGTACATGAAGATAACAGCTAATATCAGCATCAACACCATTTGCTCCATGGCATCCTGAATGGTCTCATTCTCCCCGGAAAACACCAGCTGGTAGCCTGCAGGCATTTCATAGTCAGCCAGCTTCTCCTCCACATCTGCGGCCACCAAGCCTACATTATAGCCCTCAGCGATTGACGCAGAGACAGATATATACCGCGTCTGATCCGCACGGCTGATGGAGGACAGGGCCTGTGTGGTCTCAAAGGAAGCTATCCTGGACAGAGGCACCTTCACACTCTCTCCCTCTTCGTCGGTACCGTCTATCTCCAGTCTCTTCACCAGCTCCCTGGTCAATGTAATATCGCTACCATTCATGACGTATACATTGTAGTCCTTTTCGTCCGCAACCAATGTGGTGGCACTGCTAGCCTCCGCCAGCTTCGCGTAGAGCTGGGCGTATACTTGTGCCACTGTAAGGCCATAATGCACCGCCTCTTCCCGGTTGATCACAATGCGCAGCTCTTCATCTGCATCCTCCAGACCATCGTTGACCTCAGCAGTGCCATCCACACTCTCCACCACAGCAGCCACCTCCTCAGCGATACGGCGCAGAGTATCCAGGTCTCGTCCTCGCACCTGCACCACAATACCGCTGCCTCCCATGGCGCTCATATCCATGCTGGAAGTGTCCACGGTAATTTCAGCCTCCAGGCCCTCTGTCTTCTCTTTTATGATGCGGGCAATCTCCTCATTGCTCATAGACTTGTCTTCTTTTGTCACCACATAGATAGAGGAGCTGTTGGTACTTCCCCCGCCTCCACCCAGCAGCGACATGTTGGAGCTGCTGGTCATGGCACCCACATTCTGGACATCATCGATTGAGCGGATGGCCTCCACCACCTGGTCAGTAAGTTCGCCAGTTTGGGCCAGCGTTGCCTCCTCCCCCAGCGTTACATTGACTGTGAGCTGGGTGGAATCCATATCTGACATAAAGGCTGTGCCATTGGTAAATGCCAGGGCTACACTGGCCACCAGTAAAACAAGCGTCAAAATAAATACCAGCGGCTTCACCCGCAGAGCGCCTTTTAGCAGCATCTCATACCCTTTTACCAGACCGCCGAAAAGCTTCCCCTCTTTCTGTTCCTTTGTCCGCACCAGCATCTTCGAGGACATGGCTGGCACCACAGTCAACGCGATCACCAAACTGGCCAACAGGGAATAGGCAATGGTCAACCCCATATCTACAAACAGTTGTCTGGTAATGCCCTCTGTGAACACAATGGGCAAAAATACGCACACAGTGGTAAGGGTGGAAGCCAGAATCGCGCCTGCCACCTCCTGGGCGCCTGCAGTGGCTGCCTCCCGCACAGAGCGCCCCTCACTGCGCATACGGTATATATTCTCAATGACTACAATCGAGTTGTCAACCAGCATACCAATGCCCAATGCCAATCCAGACAGGGAAATGATATTCAAGGTCACACCGCTAAAGTACATACACACAATGGCTGTCACCAGGCTGATGGGAATGGAGAATGCCACCACCAGAGTAGGTCTGATATCCTTCAAGAATAGAATCAATATCAGTATCGCCAGCACTGCGCCGAACAGAATGTTGTTTATGATGGAATCCATTACCAGGTCAATATAGATCCCCTGATCCATCAGCGTAATCAACGACAGAGCTGTATTCTCCTCCATCATCCTCTCAAAGCGCTCTGCCAGTCGATCTGACACCTCACCGGTAGAATACCCTGTCTGTTTCTGGATGGTGAGCATAACCCCTGGGCTGCCGTCCACATTGGCATAAATCTCCTCAGAATTGTCCGTATAGAACACATCTGCCACATCTTTCAGGGTAATCACTGGCACACCGTCCATGTGCAAATCCATCAAAGGCAGCTCCTGTAGCTCCTCCACTGTGGAAGGTTTATCCCCTACCCTCACCATGTAACTGATACCCTCCTCGGTTACATAGCCAGCAGGCATGGAAAAATTCTGGGCAGTCAGGAGATTTTTTATCACATCCACGGTGAGCTTATCTGTCATATCCGCCTGGCTCTTGGCAGTCTCTTTGGCCTCTGCCAGCTGTTTCTCCCCATCCTCCAGCTGTTTCTCAGCATCCTCCAGTTGCTTTGCCGCATCCTCCATTTGTTCTAGGCCGCTTTTGATCTGCTGCTCGCCGCTTTCCAGCTGGGACTGGGCTACTTCCAGCTGATATTCTCCCATGGAAATGGTAGCCTTGCCGTTGGCAAACTCAACGGCTGCAGACATCTGGCCTTTCTCGATGGCTACCAGCCCATTGTTGATATCACTGATAGCCTTGGACAAATCCGTGACGTTTTGACTGGCCAGCACTTTATTGATCTGGGCCACATAAGCCTCATAGCCCAAACCATTGGTGAGGGATGTGAGTGCGGTCTGCATATCGTCATACTGTTCCGGCAGCTTGAACATATCCATGGTAAGCGCCTGCCCTGCTGCCGCCTCTGCAGCGCCCAGGGCTGTGCCCACGGTAGTGGTCAAAGCCTGTATGGTTGCTTCATCGGGCAGAATCGGAAGATTTGTGGTAGGGTCATAGCTTATTTGAGGATACCAGGGATTCTGATTTTTCGCTGCCTCTATGATCTGGGCCATCTGGGGGTCAGCGGAGGCCAATGTGTCCAGCGCTTTGTTTCCTATAAATTCCTGTCTGAGCTGATCAATCCCTATCTGGGCTTCCAATGCTGGTGCCAACGCAGTAGCCAAAGCCGCCACAAACTGTTCCCGACTTGGAGCGGGGCTTGGATTCGGGTCAGGATTAGGATTCGGTGTGGGGGTGGGATTCAGATCCGGATTCAGATCTGGGTTAGCCAGAATCGCTCCCACATCTTGCAGTGCCTTTCCCCATGCCGCCATATATTCCGTATACCTGGCCAGATAACCCCCGTCCCGCAGCTTCTCCATCTCCGCCTTCTGCTCCCGAATCTGAGGCACCATAGGAGCCATCTGGGCCAGCCCGTCGTTTAGCTGCTTCGCAGTGGTCAGATTGGTCTGTATCTCCTCCAGCTGGGCTTTGGCTGTGAGCAGAGAATTCTTCTGTACCGCTAGCTGGTTGTTCAGCTCCTCCTGCTTATTCTCCAGCTCTGTCCTGCCGCTTGCAAGCTCTGCCTTCCCATCCTCCAGCTCTTTTCGGCCCTCTGCCAGTTCCTTCTGGCTGTCCGTCAGCTCCTTTCGGCCCTGTGCCAGCTCGTTTTTGCCGTCCTCCAGCTCCTTTCGGCCTTCTGCCAGCTCCTCTTCCGCCTCCTTCATCTTATCATCGATAGCGGCAAAGATCTTGTCGTTGACAGCATCCACCTTATCCTGGCGAATAATGACGTTGACGCTCTCTTCCAGCAGCCCTGTGGCGCTGACACTGGCCACACCCTCAATGCTCTCCAATTCCGGCATCACCTGATCCTGCACATATGTACTGATCTGGGCATTGTCCATGCCCTCCACACCCACTGCCGCAATCATCACTGGCAGCATATCAGGATTCAGCTTCATAATAATGGGGTTCCCTATGGAATCGTCCCAATAGCTCTTGATCTGATCCAGGCTTTCCCGAATCTCCAGGGACACTGCATTCATGTCCGCAGTCTGTGCAAACTCCAGAATCACCATGGAATAGTTTTCATTGGACACAGAGCTAATACTCTCAATATTACTCACTGTGGCCATGGATGCTTCCACCGGCTGGGTCACTGCCATCTCCACAGTCTCCGGGCTGGCGCCGGGATAAGTGGTCATTACGATCACGTAGGGAAGACTGATGCTTGGCAATAGATCCGTGGTCATCCTTGTAAAAGACACCACACCCAGCACAATGGCCAGCACCACTCCCACCAGTACCGTATAAGGCTTCTTCACACTGAATTTTGATATCAAGTCCATACCTCCCTGCTCTTTATCCGCGTAACAAATTTATAAAAAAGCATATCCTAAAAACTTCAACATCTGTTGGCACCCGGAAAAACGCTGCCCCTGCGTTTTTCCAAGCGTTCAGGCGCGACCTTGCGCCTGAACGCTTTCCGACCCGCCAGTCGGTTTTCCGTCCTTGATTATATGTCTGCCATTTTGCAAAGTCAATAGAAGAAGTCTTTCCTGTTTCTTAAAAAAACATAAAAAGCGGTTTATGCTTTCTCTGCAATAACCGCTTCATAAATGCCATCTCTCTTTCATAGCTTTTTTCGTATCTTTGCTTTCAGTCTCTGGAGCGCGTTGTCCGTGGCTTTCCCATCTCTACCCAGGACTTTCGCGATCTCTGTATAGCTCATCCCGGTCATATATAAGTCCAGTACCTGTCGCTCGAAATCGCTTAATTCCTCCTCGATAGTCTTCTCCAAATAGGCCACCCTCTCCTTGTCCAGAAACAGTTCCTCCGGGTTCATTTCCACCCGATCTGCCAGTACCTCGGCCAGATTCGGGCTTTCCCGCTCCTCCTCCCCGGAAAAGCTTCCCTTGCTGTCCAGGGAGACATAGGTATTCAGAGGCAGGTGCTTGCGGCGCTTCGCAGCCTGCACCGCCGTGTACATCTGACGGCTGATACACAGCTCGGCAAAGGTATAGAAGCTTGCGTCCCTGCCCATGTCATAGTCCCTGACTGCCTTAAACAGCCCGATCATGCCTTCCTGAATCAGGTCGTCGTTGTCCGCGCCCAGGATAAACATGGACTTCGCCTTGCTGCGCACCAGATTCTTGTACTTATCGCAGATGTAGTCCGTGATGGCAGACTCTCCCCGGCGGAGCCTGTCTATGAGCTCATCATCAGTATACTGCTCGTAATCCGCATATTTTCCAGCCATATCCGGTCTCCTGTCTTTCCAGCATTTATTTCCCTCCGCTTCTCTGTCGGACAATTTCATATGCCAGTACCCCAGCGGCAACGGAAGCATTCAGGGAATCGATTTCCCCTTTCATGGGAATGGAAGCCACCATATCACATTTCTCCTTCACAAGCCTTCCCACGCCTTCTCCTTCGCTTCCTATGATCAGCCCTATAGGCCCCTTTAAGTCAAGCTCATACATGACAGTGCCACTCATGTCCGCACAGACAAACCACAGACCCTCTTTTTTCAACTCCTCTATAGTTTTTGCCAGGTTCGTCACCTTTGCCACTGGCGTATAATTCAGTGCCCCTGCAGAGGTTCTGGCCACCGCTGCCGTCAGCCCCACTGCACGGTTCTTCGGTATAATGACGCCGTGAGCTCCCGCCAGGTTCGCGGTTCGAATAATCGCCCCCAGATTGTGGGGATCCTCCACATTGTCCAGCAAAATCACAAAGGGCGGCTCCTGCTTTGCCTTGGCAGCCTGCAGGATATCCTGCACAGTGGCATACTCATAGGCTGCCGCCATGGCAATGACCCCCTGATGCTTTCCCGTCTCGGACATCTGGTCCAAGCGTTCCCTGGTCACGTATCTTATGATGGTGTCATGTTTTTGGGCCTCCCTTTTGATGGAGACAATGGGCCCGTCCTGACAGCCATCCTGCACATACAGCTTGTCTATGGTCTTGCCAGAGCAAAACGCCTCTCTCACTGCATTTCTTCCTTCAATTGTAAATTCCTCATACCTCATAGGTTTTTCCTATTCCTTTCACACTTCAAACATGCCGCCCTTATATTTTTAGTCCAATCAATTCAATGCCCTTTTTCACCAAATACAGCAGCCGCTCCATCTGATCCGTCAGATAGAGATACCCGATCACCGCCTCAAAGCCAGTGGCTCTCAGATAATCCGCCATGCTGGTGTTCTTGGCAATTGTGTGGGGCTTCGCGTTTTTCCCCCGCCTATATACCGACAGTTCCTCTTCCGTGAAGCTGTCCATCAAAGCCTGTACCATTTTAGACTGGGCATTGGCGCTGACAAACTGCACTGTAATATGGTGCAGATCGTTCACAGGACGGTTGCCCCGAGAGACCACCACGGTTCGGATCATTAGATCGTAAACCGCATCCCCAATATAGGCCAGAGACAGGCCGGAATAGCTGCGGATATCCTGCTCTTTTCCCGGAAATACGCCCCTGATTTCTGTCCGCAGGCTGGTCTCCACAGGGGCCGCCGTTTTTACGCCCTCTTCCATTTCACGCCCTCGCGGGTATCTTCCAAAATGATTCCCTTCTCCAACAGCTCTGCCCGAATTGCATCCGCCTTGGCGAAATTCTTCTCCTTTTTCGCGGCTCCCCGCTCCTCTATCTTCTCTAGGATATACTGCTCCATCTGGGCATCCACTTTGGTATCTGCCTCCTTTGCCGCATAAGCAGTGGTCAAATCCAGAGACAATACCTTGTCAAAGTCCTCTGCAAGAGCATATTTTGTGGCATCTGTCATATCGTCCTTGAGCATGTCGTAGACCACCGTAAGGGCCATGGAGGAGTTCAGGTCATCACACAGCGCCTCCTCAAACCGGGTTTTCCAGGCGGCAAATTTCTCTCCATCCATCTGAGGCTTTTCCTCTTTTTCCACAGCTTTCTGAAGGCTGTCAATGCGCTTTACAAGCTTGTCATAGGCGGCAGCCGCATTGTCCAGCGCCTCAAAGGAAAATTCCAGAGGCTTGCGGTAATGGGATTGCAGGCAATAGAGACGATACACTTTGGGGTCATAGCCCTTTGATTTCACCAGGGAAACTGTGAGAAATTCCCCCTTTGATTTGCTCATCTTGCCTGATCTGTCATTCAGATGATGCACATGGAACCAGTAATTGCACCATTTATGTCCCAGAAAAGCCTCGCTCT
>CANRZC010000038.1 GCA_947644185.1 uncultured Acetatifactor sp. | reverse complement strand
ACAAGTATTCCTACAATAACTTTCCTTCTCATTCGCATCTCCTCCTTTTTTGATAATGAATATATCAAAAAAGGAGGAGATGCGAATGAGAAGGAAATTTATTGTAGGAATACTTGTAGTATCCATGTTGTGTAGCATTTTTGCCGGATGTTCCAAGACGGGCTCTGAGGACAATGCTTCGGGCAATCAGGTTTCATCGGAAAATTCCCAGGCCACAGAGAAACCGGAAGAGGAAACACCAAAGGAGAAGACTGGCGGGAAATTAGTGGATGAGGACACCACGCTGACGATTATGCTCTATTCCAATTATGAACTTGACAATGACACCTGGATTTTTCAGAAGATAAAGGAATGCACAGGCATTTCCCTGAAGGTCATCTGTTATACCAGGGAGGTGGCATCGGAAAAATTGGCAACCTACATTGCAAAAGGTGAGATTCCCGATATTACGGTAAGTTTATTTACAGACGGACAAAGATACGAATACGGGGAAGCCGGAGCGCTGGCCAGTCCAATGGACTATCTGGACGTAATGCCGAATTTCAAGGCTCTCGTCATAGACGACCCGGATATGTTTGCGATTTATGACTCATGTACCACAGAGTCCGGGAAAAATTATTATATTCCCATTTACCGCCTGAACAGAGACGTAAATTTCGGTTTATTGTACCGCGCCGATGTGTTTCGGGATCTGGGGATCGAACCCTGGAAGCCGGGAGATACGGAGGGCTTTTACAATGCGCTGGTGAAATTGAAGGAAGCCTACCCTGCCAGCTATCCCTTTACCGGAAGCGCCGGGGGAAAGAATATGCTGCGCCTGGCTGCCAGTTGGGTTGGAAATGGCACTTATCTGGGATTTGACTATGATAAGGGAGAATGGTACCTTCCTACCATTACAGATGAGTACAGAGAGTTCCTGAGCTTTTTCCAGAAATTGTATGCAGAGGGGCTGATGGATCCGGAATATTTCAGCACTACGCTTGACTCCTATAACGAGGCATTTTTGAATGGACGCTCTTTTGTCTGCAATGAGTGGATTGGACGTCTGGATCTTTTGCCCACGGCCGCAGCGGAGGAGGATCCCGACACTGCTTTTGACATGCAGTATGCAGCACCTATTGGAAACGGGAAAATTCCAGAATTGGAACAGCTCTCCCTCTGGGGGCCGGCTGTGGCGAACAATGAAAATACGGAGGCCAGCATGAAGCTCATCGACTGGCTCTACAGCGAAGAGGGTTCGGAAGTATTTACCGTTGGCGTGGAGGGCGAAAATTTTGAGTGGGATCAGGATGGAAAGCCTGTATACCCGGAATTGGAGCAGGCCGGTATAACCGCCGATATCACCTCTTTGGAGGAGCATTACGGCATGTGGATTGAGGGACTGTATCTGCACCCGGACCGCAGCAGCTGTTACTTCTCTTTCACAGAGCGGGAACAGGCCGCCCAGGATCTGATTAACAACCAGTGTGGATATGTAAAGACAATCCCCAGTATGGCGGCCTCTGTGGCGGATGAGCTGCAGGACGAATACAACCAGCTGTATACCACTTATACAACGGATGTGGATTCCTTTTTGGCAGAGTACATTACGAAGTCCAATTACGGAGATGCCCAGTGGGAGGCCTATGTAAAACAGGTGACGGATTACGGTGTCAGAATGCTTGAGATATTGAATCAATGATAAATAGGAAAGGCCTGTTGCCTGGGCGTGACAGGCCTTTCCTGCTAGAAAGCGGGTGGTTGGAATGAAAAAAGGCATTGGCAGCAGGCTGTGGAAGCAGCGACAATTATTTCTCATCTTATTGCCGGGGTTACTCTTCTTTCTGATATTCAGATATGGTCCCATGTACGGGCTTGTCATTGCGTTTCAGAAATTTAATCCCTTTCTGGGGATCACGGGCTCGCCCTGGGTAGGGCTGGAGAATTTTCAGCGGTTGTTCGCTGCCCGGGATATCAGAAGACTGCTGTTCAACACATTGCGGCTGGGCTTGCTGCAGGCTACGGTTGTATTTGTAGCGCCCATCATTTTTTCTCTGCTGTTAAATGAAGTGAGGCATATGCGATGGAAGAAATTTTATCAGACTGTTTCCTATCTGCCCAGTTTTCTCTCCATTGTGATTATCTGCAGCATTTTTATTGACCTTTTTTCTGTGCACGGGGGACTGATCAACCGCATCATCACAGCCTTTGGCAAAACGGCGGTTCATTTCAACGGCAGGTCTGAGTATTATGTGCCCATTTACATTTTGAGCGATATCTGGGCGGGGCTTGGCTCCGGCGCGATTATCTATCTGGCTGCACTGTCTGGGGTTGATCAGAATCTGTACGAAGCCGCTGCCATAGACGGGTGCTCCAGACTGAAAATGATGCGTCACATCACGATTCCCAGCATCAAACCCACTATATTGACCATGTTTTTGCTCAGCATTGGCAATGTGATACGAATTGCCCCGGACAAGACCCTGCTTTTGTATAATGACCTAGTGCTCAAGGAGGCGGACATTCTCAGCGCCTATGTCTACAGGATCGGCCTTTTGAATACGAATTATTCCTTTGCCTCCGCTGTAGGGTTGCTTGAAAGCGTGGTGGCCTCTGTGATCCTGTTTATTGCCAATAAACTCTGCAAGCAGGCAACCGGTACGGGCTTATGGTAAGGGGGAGAGACAGATGAAGAAAAAGAAAGTAGAATGGCTGGATATTGTGGTCCATCTCATCTTGCTGGGGATTATGGTCTGTATCCTATATCCCATGCTGCATGTTGTGGCGGTTTCCTTTAGTGATAAGTATTCCGTTATGGCAAATAAGATTACTATTTTTCCCAAAGGGTTTTCTCTGGACTCTTATCGGTATGTTCTGGAGGACGGAAGGGTCCTGAAGGCCTTTGGATATACAGTCTGCTACACTGCTCTGGGAGTGGTAGTCAATGTGGTAATGACAATTCTGATGGCCTATCCTCTGTCCAAAGAGTATCTTGTGGGCAGAGCCGCTCTCATTAAGCTAGTAATGTTTACCATGTTTTTTTCAGGCGGTATGATACCCACATTCCTGCTGGTGAAAGAACTGCAATTGCTAGATACGGTGTGGTCTCTGGTTCTGCCCAACGCCATTGTGACCATGCATTTAATTATTATGATCAATTTTTACCGGTCCATTCCCCAAAGCCTGTATGAGGCGGCCTGTCTTGACGGAGCCAGCGAATTTCTGGTTTTGCGCAAGGTGGTGATTCCCCTGTCAAAGGCGTCCATTGCGTCCATTGCGCTGTTTTGCTTCATGATATATTGGAATGACTATTATCGGCCTATGCTGTATCTGTTTGACTCCGATAAATTTCCTCTGCAGATGGTGCTGCGGGAAATGCTGCTGGAGGCCACGGAAACGACAAATCCCTCCGCCTCCGCCCAGATCATGGTTGCAAATAAAGCCATAACGCCCACAGGCGTGAAGAATGCTACCATGGTCATTTCCATGGTTCCGGTACTTTGTATTTATCCCTTTGCGCAAAAATACTTCGTAAAAGGGGTTATGATCGGATCCGTGAAAGGATGAGTTCCGAAAAGAAGCTGGGATTTCGGATAGGAGATTGCCCCAATGTGCGGAAGCTTTCCGCTCTGGCAGAAAGGATTGGAGAAGAGAATATGTCACGTAAAATCAGAGTGAGCACTCTCGGCGGAGAAAATCTCACGCTCCCCCAGGAAGAGGGAATGGAAAAAGCAGTGGAAAAAATGATTCGGTATTGGGAGAGCAGGCTTTCTAGAGTTCTCTGCGAGCAGCCAGATCTGGTGGTTCTGCCGGAGTGCTGCGACCGCTATGTAAATTTTAGCCCGGAGGAACGCCTGGAGTATTATGATTACAGAGGAGACCGAATCCTGGACTATTTTGCCTCTGTGGCAAAAGAAAACAACTGCTATGTGGCCTACTGCGCGGTTATGGAGGAGGCGGACGGGAAAAACAGAAATTCCACAATGATGATTGACAGGCAGGGCCGGGTGATGGGCAGATACAACAAGCACAACCTCACCATAGATGAAATCGATATGCTGGGGGGACTTTGCGGCAGGGACGCGGTGATCTTTGACTGCGATTTTGGCAGGGTGGGAGCGGTGATCTGCTTTGATCTCAATTTTGAGGAGATACGAAATTTGTACAAGGAAAAAAATCCGGATCTGATGGTTTTTTCCTCCAATTATCACGGGGGTTTTATGCAGAATTTTTGGGCCTATGAACTGAGAAGCTGGCTTGTGACCGCCTTGGGCTGCAACAACCTAAGCGGGGTGGTAAATCCGGTTGGGGTAAACGTGGCCCAGACAAGCAATTATCGGAACTGGCTTACCAAAGAGATCAATTTGGATTGCTTTGTGGCCCATCTGGACGAAAACTGGGAGAAGGTAGCGAGGGCAAAAGAAAAGTATGGCCCGGGACTTCAGATCTGCGAGCCAGGTCAATTGGGGGCAATGCTTTTAAGCTCTGATATGGAGCATGTGACCATGGAGGAGATTGTGGCAGAATTTGGGATTGCACACATAGACGATTATTTTGCCAGAAGCATAAAAAAGGCAGATGAAAACCGAGAAAAATAAAAAGAGGAAGAGAGAAATGAAGCTATTTATTACGATGCCAAAAACCGAGACGGCAAAAACTTTTTTTACAGACCAGGCCATGGAAAAACTAAGGGAAATAGGCCAGGTGGCGCAGAATCCCCTGGAGAGAGAGCTTGCTGTGGATGAGCTGGTGGAGTTGGCTACCGGTGCGGATGTATTGCTCACAGGCTGGGGCACGGCCTGTATGGGCAAAAAAGATCTGGAGCGGCTCCCTACAGTAAAGCTCATAGCCCATACCGGGGGAAGTGTGGCGGATCTGATTGAAGAGGATGTCTATGACCTGGGAATCTCTGTGCTAAGCGGAAATAATATCTTTGCAAAATCCGTGGCGGAGGGATGTCTGTGCTACACCCTCTCTGCCCTCCGAAGAATGGAGTATTACGAAAAACTAGTACGCCAGGGAGGCTGGAGAGAGGACAAATTTGTAAATCAAGGCCTTATTGGCAAGAAGGTGGGGATTGTGGGCTTTGGCACAATTTCAAAGTTTTATCTGGAATTGCTCCGCTGGTTTGACTGCCACATCCTGATCTATTCCTCCCATTTGGATAAGGAGGAAGCCAAAAAGTATGGCGGCAGGGTAGCCGGGCTGGAGGAAATCTTTGCAACCTGTGATATTGTCTCCATACATTCCTCCCTGACGGAAAAGACAAGGGGAATGATAACGAGAGAGCTTTTGATGAAATTAAAGCCGGATGCCCTTTTCGTCAACACGGCCAGAGGAGCGGTGATAGATGAGGAGGCGCTGTTTGAACTGCTGATGGAGGGGAGATTTTATGCCGCATTGGATGTATTTGCAAAGGAGCCCATAGATGCCCTTCATCCCATACGAAAGTGCCCCAATGTGCTTTTAATTCCCCATATGGGCGGCCCTACAATGGATATGCGCCAGGTGGTAGTCTGTGAGTTGGCCAGGGACATAGAGCGCTGGGCCCAGGGGAAACCCCTTAGGAATCAGGTGCCCCTGGATCATAGGCGGAGAATGACCAGAAATATAAGATAAAGACAGCGCCCAATATATTTGATATTCCCTAAATAATTTGCTGAGGAGAGTTTGCCATGTATCGAAAAACCGCAGATAATATTATGGAATTGAACCCTGAGATTGCCATTCTTCCGGTGGGTTCTCTCGAACAGCACGGCCCGCATCTCCCTGTGATGACAGACTGGGCCATTGCCTCGGAGTTCGGCAGACGTATAGCGGAAGAAATGGGAGCATTTTTGATCCCTGCGCTGCCTATCTCTACCTGTCGGGAGCAGATGGGGAAAAAGGGATCTGTGTGGATGGAGCCCACAACGTTTTATCAGATGATGATGGATATTGTTCTGTCCTTAAAGCTGCAGGGCTTCAAAAAAATCGGCATTCTGCAGTGCCATGGCGGCATCTTCATCATGACACCGCTGGTGAGAGATCTGAATGCCAGATATAACCCGGAAATAAAAGTGGCTCTCATTGACAGTAACATCTTTTATCCCATATTACAAAGGGAGGGCATTTTGGACAGTCAGGAGTTCCATGCCGGGGAGGCGGAGACTTCTGAAATGATGGCCATTGCCCCGGAAACGGTTTTCATGGATCGGGCGATAGACTGTGTCCCTGAAGTTCCTCAGACTTACTTGAGCTATGGCAGTATTTTTCGCGCATCTCCTGCTGGGGTGTGGGGTGAGCCCACCAGAGCCACTGCGAAAAAGGGTGAAAAAATTTTCCAGCGGGGCACGGAGCTGGCTGTGGAGGAATTAAACCGGATCTTTGCCTATATGGAGGGGAAGGATAAGCTAAATTACAGCAATTTTTGAAAGGTGGGGTGAGCGAGGATGAAAAAGCTTCGGGTGCTGCTGATCGGCGCAGCCTTCTCGGCGGACCTTCATTCTGAGGGCTACAGCCGTATTATGGATAAAGTACAGATTGTAGGTATCTGTGACAGAGATTTGGACCGTGTGGCAGCTCTGGCAGAGCGCTATGGCTTTAGGGGCTATGAGGCATATACTGACATTGACACTGCCATTGGAGAGTGCCATTGCGATGTGGTGGATATCTGTATGCCAAACTTCCTGCATTATCAGGTGGCAATGAAAGCCCTGCATGCAGGGTTTGATATTATCTGTGAAAAACCACTGGCAACCAAAGTGGAGGATGCCCAGGACATGGTAGATACGGCACACCGGCTGGGCAGGCATATTTATTATGCGGAGGATTGGCTTTTTGCCCCGGCCTTTCGGAAAGCAATTGCCATCATGGACAGCGGGCAGGTGGGAAAGCCGCTGTACATTCGTGCCAGAGAAAGCCATTGCGGTTCCCACAGTCCTTTCGCCCAAAAAATAGAATATTGCGGCGGAGGCTGCATGATCCATCTAGGTGTTCACCCCGTGGGCTTTTTGCTGGCGCTGAAGGATAACAGGTGGACGGAGCTGGTGGCTATGACATCTGGAGGCGGGGACACAAATCTGGTCCACAGCCAGATGGAGGGGGAGGACTGGGCAGGTGCTTTTCTACGTTTTGCGGATGGGACTTACGCTGCCCTGGAGGCCAACTATGTGACCACTGGCGGCATGGAGGATGTGCTGGATATTTACTGCGAAAAGGGGTGCATTCATGTGGATCTGTCCTTTGCTGGTCCTGTGAAGGTATTTTCCATTGACGGCCTGGATTACACTGTGGAGAAAGCGGAGATTACAACCGGGTGGTCTCGCCCTGCGGTGGATGAGAAATATAATCTGGGCTACTGCGGTGAGATCGATCACTTCGTGGACTGTGCACTGGCGGGAAAAGATGCCCAGGTGGGCCTGCGGGGCAGGGACGGTCTGGAGACGCTAAAGGTGATCCATCTGATTTATCAATCGGCAAAAGAGGGGAAACACATTCGGAACAGAGAGCAGGAAGAGCAAAATGAAGTATAGGAAGGATATAAATATCCCCATAACTGTGGGTGGCGTCACCTTTAAAAATCCGTTTTATGTGGCCTCCGGTCCCACCACAAAATCGGTGGAACAACTGCTGAAGATTGAGGAGGCAGGGTGGGCTGCGGCCAGCATTAAGCTGAGCATTGACCCGGAGCCCTACATTAATAGAAAGCCTCGCTATGGCATGGCAAAGGACTACGATGCCTTGGTCTTTACTGCGGAGAAGCGCCTGACCTTTGGGGAGGGATTACAGCTGATTACCCATGCCCGGCGTCAGCTTCAGGATCTGAAGCTAATGGCAAATATGACTTATGCCGGAGAAGAGGGGATTGCTGGATGGGTCAATATGGCAAAAAAGTTCGAACAGGTGGGAGCGGACATCATAGAGCTGAATATGTGCTGTCCAAATATGTCCTATAACCTGGAACTGACTTCTGGAGGCAGCAGGGCGAAAAAGCAAACCGGGGCCAGCATGGGACAAAATGCGGATCTGGCAGCGCAGATTGTGAGAGCGGTCAAAGAAGCCATCTCCATTCCCCTGTTCGTGAAGCTGACTCCCGAGGGCGGCAAAATTGCCCAGGTGGCAAAAGCATTATATGAAGCGGGAGCGGACGCGGTGGGCAGTACCGGGAACCGCATGGGAATGCCACCTATCAACCTGGAAAATCCGGCAAAATCACTTTTTCCTTTGCAGGAGGAGATCAGCATGAGCTGTTACTGCAGCTCATGGCTGAAACCTTTGGCCCAGAGGGATACCTATGAAATTCGCAAGGTCTGTGGCGAACAGGCTCCGATTATGGCAACCGGAGGGATCCGAAGTTGGGAGGACGCGGTGGAGATGATTCTGTGCGGCGGCAATCTCATCGGTGTAAGTGCTGAAACGCTCATAAACGGGTATGACATTGTGCGCCCCATGATCGCGGGAATGCATGACTATATGGAAAAGCATGGGTATCATTCCCTGGATGAGTTCCGCGGCATGCTGGCAGATGAAATGAAAACAGCAGCGGATGTCACACTTTATTCCGGCTATGCTAGAATCAAGGAGCCAACTCTCTCCGCCCCCTGCAAGTCCGCCTGTCCCCACCATGTGCCCACACAGGCTTATATTCAGAAAATTGCCCAGGGAAAATACAGAGAGGCATATGACCTTATCACTGAAAAAAATGCCCTGCAGGGCATCTGCGGGCTGGTGTGTACCCATCCCTGTGAGGACGCCTGTGTCCGGGGAAGCATAGATGCTCCTGTGAAAATTCGCGCATTGAAGAGATTTATCCTGGAATACGGGAAAGCACAGGGCTGGAAGCCGGCTTGGACAAAGGCCAAAGAAAGTGGCTACAAAGTGGCAGTGATTGGAGCAGGCGTCTGTGGCTTAAGCTGTGCTGCCTGGCTGATAAAGGCCGGCTATGAGGTAACTGTTTTTGAAAAGGAACCTGCGGCAGGCGGAAAACTCCGCTATGGGGCCCCGAATTACATCTGTGAAAAACAGGCGCTGGATCAGGAGATTGCAGCTCTGCAGGAATATGGTGTGAACTTTGTGTATGGAAAGAAAATTGACAATGTGGATATCCTTCGGGCGCAAGGCTATGACCGGGCATTTGCGGCTGTGGGAGCAAATTTCCTTCAAAACAAAAGCTCTCTGGGAGAGGATGCCCTGGGGTTTCTGCAAGAATTGAACTGTGGTGAGACACCTGTGATAAAGGAGCGCGTTGTAGTCATCGGCGGCGGATTTGCGGCGGTGCATGCCGCCCGGTGTGCCGTTCGTCTGGGGGCGAAACAGGTAACTCTACTACATACAGGCAGCTTTTCCAGCCATAGCGGCACACAGGAAATGCTGGATGCAGCTAGGGAGGAGGGCATTCTGCTGCTTGAGAAGGCAACACAGATCCGTAAGGTGAAAGAGGGTATTCATTTTATGCAGGGCAGTGTGGAGATGACCCTGGCGTGCCAACAGGTGCTGGTGGAAAATGAGTATGTCCCCCAACTGCCAGAGGGGGAAGAAGACTATCTCGTGGTAAGCTATCAGCGGATTACCAATGTGATTTCTGCCATCACTGCCGGAAAAAATGCTGCGGCGGCTATTGACATCTCTATCCGGGGGGAACAGGCCACTTTGCAGCCTATTTTACCCACGAAAACGGCGAGTCCTGAACTGGTTCTGCGACGTACCGGTTATCTGAAGCAGGATAGGAATGTGATCAGGCTGGAGGAAAGCGCTAACACTCGCGTGAAGCATTTCGAATCCTATGTGCGGGGTATGACCCAGGAGGAGGCCGTAAGGGAAGCCGCCAGGTGCCTGAATTGCGGATGCGGTGAGGGATGCCAGCTGTGCAAAACCATCTGTATAGAGTCAGCCCCAAAGCTCTACCAAAGCGACACCATACATATTTCGAAGGAGGAGTGTGTGGCTTGCGGTATGTGTTTCCACCGGTGTCCCAATGAAAATATTGAGATGGTCCATTTGGGCGTTACGATTTAGAGAAAAGGGGGGAGAAGGATGCAATATCACCATGTGGATTATTTTGTACTTTTTTCTTTCTGTGAGAAGGTATTTCAGGGCTATGGCTTTGACGAAGAACAGAGCAGGCAGATCACAGAAGTTTTATTGGAGGCAGACCTTGGCGGTATTGAGTCTCACGGCATCCAGCGGCTGATACGATACCATAAGGAGATTACAGAGGGACTGGTCAAGGTAAACGCAAAGCCGGAGATTGTCTTTGAGACGGCACTGTCTGCGGTGATGGAGGGGAATGACGCCATGGGGCAGCTCATTGGCATACAGGCCATGGAGCTTGCCATGGACAAAGCGAAAAAAACCGGCTTTGGCATGGTTACAGTCCGCAATTCCAATCATTACGGCATCGCCGGGTACTATGCAAAAATGGCAGCAAAACAGGGACTTTGTGGTATGTCCATGACCAACACAGAGGCCATTATGGTTCCTACCTTTGGAAGACAGGCCATGCTGGGGACCAATCCTATCGCTTTTGCTATGCCCGCAGAACCCATCCCCTATGTCTTTGATGCAGCTACCACTGTGGTTCCCAGGGGTAAGCTGGAGGTTTATGCCAAACGGGGAAAGGGCTTGCCACTGGGCTGGGCCTTGGATGAAAATGGAGAGGACAGTGTTGACGCAGACCGGGTGCTGAAAAATATAATCAATAAAACAGGCGGCGGTATTCTGCCTTTGGGTGGCTCCGGTGAGGAGACCTCCGGGTACAAGGGATACGGATTTGCGCTGCTGTGCGAGATTGCCACGGCCATTCTGTCAGGCGGCACCACCTCCAACTATATCTATAAAACCCCTGGTCGATCCAATATTTCCCACTGCTTTATTGCTCTGGATCACGGCATGTTTGGTGACAAGGCAGAGATGGAGGCAAGGCTTTCAAGGTTTCTTCAGGAAATCCGCAACTCGAAAAAGGCCCAGGGGCAGGAGAGAATCTATATTCACGGGGAAAAGGAAGCGCAGGCCCATGCAAAGGGTAAGCGACAGGGCATCTGTCTGAATGAGAAGACTTATGCGGAGATGGAAATGATAGGGAGATTTACCGGCGCAGAGGCGTACTTGCCGGCCTATATGGATTGAGGCATCCGGCTGTGGAATATCACATGGAACTAAGATACAGGCATAGCTGAATCGCATAAAAAGGTACAGAACAAAAGCACCTGCGAACCCACAGGCGACCAGCCCAGGCCATCGCCCACAACAAGGACGCTTGTGGCGCAACTGTACGGCGAGTTCAAGGAATTTTTTCCTGAGAACGCAGTGGAGTATTTTGTCTCCTAGTAGGAGCAGTAGAATTTGGCACTATATATAGTATTAAATTGTTTTATGCACAGGCCCGCATGTGGAAATTTGCCGCCCAGGCGGCATGCGGGCCGCGCGGCGAGTAGTGGAGAAGAGCATTCTCCTACTCGATTAGTGTCCATATTTTGCGGAGTATCTGGTATAAGGTTTGGAAGCATCCAAGCCCTTTTTGATTTAACTATTATCAGAAAATTGGTTAAAAAGTAGTTGTAATGTATAGGGCAGTATGGTATAATTTTCTTTAATAAAAAGGAAAAAGTTGTTGACAATGTATATAGGATGTGGTATCATGTTAGACCACCGCATAAAAATACGTTAGAAACAAAGAGGTGATAGGTATGACTGAAGCTAAGGTTGTAATGGATCGTTTTATGGAAAGATTAGGAAACAATGAGTTCGAGAAGGAAAATCAGCCAAACAATGGTCCAGAAATCAGCTTGGACTTTATTGATGCACAATTGCAGTCATATTCTAAACTCTTAAAGTCAGGTATTGTAGAAGCGGCATTGAGCGAGTAAGAGGTGAAAGTTTTATGCTGAGTACGGAAAAAGAGCAGGCTGATTTTTGTACAGAGTTTAAT
>CANRZC010000037.1 GCA_947644185.1 uncultured Acetatifactor sp. | reverse complement strand
CAATTACAGCAAAGGCACTTGGTAGAGCAATTATTACAGCAACCACAACAGATGGAGGAAAACGATGGGCAAAAAGGAGCTGTCGTGGAGAAAACGAGAGCAGTTTATAGAAGATAATGGCATCATCTTTTTGGACAATGTAAGTAAAGTTTATTCCAAGGGGGCTCCTGCCATTAACGGAATTACATTGGGAATCGGAAAGGGAGAGTTCGTGTTCATTGTGGGCGACAGCGGCTCTGGGAAATCCACACTGATTAGACTATTGTTGCGGGAGCTGACAGCTACAGAGGGCAATGTCTATGTGATGGGAAGCGATCTGGCAAAGCTGAAACACAGACAGGTTCCTAAATTCCGGCGAAATCTCGGGGTAGTATTTCAGGATTTCCGATTGCTAAACGACAGGAATGTCTATGAGAATGTGGCTTTTGCCCAGCGGATTATTGAGATCCCTACCAGTGAAATCAGACGCAATGTACCTACCATACTGGCAACAGTTGGCTTGGCCGGAAAATACAAGGCCAAGACCCGGCAGCTTTCAGGGGGTGAACAACAGAGAGTGGCGCTGGCCAGGGCTTTGGTGAACAAGCCTTCTATTCTGCTGGCAGATGAGCCTACTGGCAATCTGGATCCAAAGAATTCCTGGGAAATCATGAATTTGCTGGATGAGATTAATCAGAGCGGCACCACCGTGGTAGTAGTGACTCACAATAGAGAGATTGTCAACGCCATGCACAAGCGAGTGGTCACTATGAAGCGAGGGATCATTATCAGCGATGAGGAAGGAGGGGAATACATCGATGAAGATTAGGACATTGTTCTATACCATCAGACAGGGCTTTGTCAATATCTTCCGGAATAAATGGTATTCCCTGGCATCTATTGCGACGATAGCGGCCTGTCTGTTTTTGTTTGGCTTGTTTTATGCCATTGTCATGAACTTTCGCAGCATTGTGATGAAGGCGGAGGAGGGCGTGTCTGTGACAGTATTCTTCCACAATGAGAATGACTGGTGCGACAGCCATGTGGAGGGACAGATCCCCTCAGATGCCCGCATAGAAGAGATCGGCCAGCTGATAGCCAGCCGGGCTGAGGTGTCGGATGTGATATTTACCTCTGATGAAGAAGCTTGGGAGAATTTCAGGAGAGAGCAGTGGAAGGAGAACTATGAGGCCTATTCCAAGGGATTCTTGGAAAACCCCTTGGAGGGGGACGACAGCTATGAGGTTTTCCTCAGTGATGTGTCGCTGCAAAGCGCTCTGGTTACATGGCTGGAATCTTTGCCGGAGGTGAACAAGGTCAATCACTCTGCACTGACGGCGGATACCTTAAGCGGTGCCAATCTGCTGATTGCCTATGTATCAATAGGAATTATTGTCATATTGCTTGCTGTGAGTATCTTTTTGATCAGCAATACTGTGGCTATCGGTATCTCCGTTCGATCCGAGGAAATCAATATCATGAAATATATTGGAGCCACAGACTTTTTTGTCAGATCGCCTTTTGTGCTGGAGGGAATGCTGATTGGGCTGTTGGGAGCAGCATTGCCTCTGTGGCTGATTTATGGTATCTATAATTATGCATTGACTTATATTGCGGAGAGATTTTCCATTTTAAATAATTTTCTGGCTTTTGTGCCAGTGGATGAGCTGTTTGGCGTATTGGCGCCAGTGTCATTGATTGTAGGCATAGGGATCGGCTTCCTGGGGAGCATTGTCACAGTCAGGAAGCATTTACATGTGTAGAGTAGGGCTTATGAAAAAGAGAACAAATCATGGCGCAGGGTGCCGTTTGCTTTGGGGATTGCTACTTTGCAGCATTGTTTTTCTGGGGCTGTATAGAGCCTATCTGCAGGTGGATGCCACCAACAAGACTACGCCTACTGTGGAGAGCATAAGGGAAAAAGAAAATCAGATTTCCCAGATAAAAGAGCAAAAGGAGGGGCTGAAAGACGGCCTTAGCGACTTGCAGAATATTAAGAAGAGCCTGGAGCTTCAGAAGGATGACTTAAAGAATTACGTGAAGCAGCTGGATGGCAATTTGGCAGAGATACAGGCGAAGATTGCGGATCTGAAAGAACAGATCAGCGCAAAGGAGGAAGAGCTTGTACAGACCCAGGCGGAATTAGAGGCGGCGCAGAAACGGGAAGAGGATCAGAAAGAGGCCATGGCAGCTCATATTAGGCTTGCCTACGAGTCTGGCAATCCCAGTGTGGTAGACCTGCTATTGCAGGCCAAAAGCTTCGGGGACTTCTTGAATAAAATGGATTATATGGAAAAGATGATGGCCAGCGATCATCAAATGTGGCAGGACTACAAGGATGTAAAGGAGTATGTGGAGCTGTGCAAGGAAGCGCTGGAACTGGAAAAGGAGATTCTGGACGAGACAAAGGAAAGCGTAGAAATTGAGGAACAGAATCTGGAGGAGCTGATAGACCAGAAAAATCGGGATATCACAAGTTATGAGACAGATATTAGCAACAAGGAAAATGCTATCAAGGAGTATGAGGCAGAGATCAAAGCTCAGGAAGAGGAAATAAGGATTTTAGAGGCTGCTGTGGCAGAGGAGAGAAGACAACTTATTGCCAATAATGGTTCAGCGCTGCGGTATGATGGGGGTACTTTTAAATTTCCACTGGCCTCCTATACTAGGATATCTGACGAGTACGGCATGCGAATTCATCCTACGCTGGGGGTAGAGCAGTTCCACAACGGCGTGGATTTTGCTGCGAACACAGGGGTTGCAATCTATGCGGCTTACGATGGAAAGGTGGCAGCGGCTGCCTATAGTCCTACCATGGGAAATTATGTGATGCTTGACCATGGAGATGGATTGTCTACCATTTATATGCATGCCTCGGCTCTGTATGTCAGTAAGGGCGATGTGGTGGCCAGAGGGGATACCATAGCGGCTGTGGGCAGCACAGGGCGCTCCACAGGGAGCCATCTCCACTTCAGTGTGAGATTGAATGGATCCTATGTATCTCCATGGGGATATCTTAGCCCATAGTGCCATAGATACTGAAATTGTTATGTCAAAGATAGGAGGGAAATATATGGACGAGAATCAATCGTATTTCGATAATATTACTGGCAACGGACCAGGGATGGACAACGCAAAGCAGAATTCCTTTGGCAATTCTGCTCCAAAGAAGCCGCCCAGGGGAGAGAGGGGCAGCGGCAAGGGGCTGTTCTTGGTTGGCCTGGTTACAGGTATCTCAGGCGCACTATTGATATTGGCTATCTGCTATCTGGGCCTTTATGTGCAGAATGCGGTGGAGTTTGGCCAGAGCATTGTGCAGTCGGAACAGAAATCATCTGGAGCTGTGTCCTTTTTAGAGGATTCTGCAATTGATGATGAGGTGCTGACGAAGATGCAGACCTTAGAGAATACCATTCAAAATTACTTCTATCTGCATGATGTAACAGAAGAAGAGCTGCAGAATGGTATTTACAAAGGCATGCTGCAGGCACTGGATGACCCTTATTCAGAGTATTATACGCCAGAGGAGCTGGCGGCCCTGATGGAGGAGACAGAGGGCATTTATTATGGGATAGGTGCTTATGTGAGCCAGGACACGGCAACAGGGCTGCCTAAAATCAGTGGTGTCATTGAAGGCGCTCCGGCAGAAGAGGTGGATTTACGCGCCAATGACTTGATTTATGAGGTGGATGGTACCTCTACCTACGGTCTAAGCCTGACAGAGGCAGTGTCCCTGATCAAGGGGCCGGAGAATACGGAGGTAACCCTGACCATTGTCAGAGAGGGAGAGTCTGATTATCTGAATGTCACGGTCACACGTCGTAAAGTGGAGACTCCCACTGTGGAGCATGAGATGCTGGAGGACGGTATGGCGTATATCCAGCTAAAGGAGTTCGACGAAGTGTCAGTGAAGCAGTTTGAGGATGCCCTTGCCGATGTGCGAAAGAATGGCATGAAAGGCATGATCCTGGACCTGCGGGCCAATCCGGGCGGAAGCCTCAGCGCAGTGGTGGATATGGCGCGAATGATTCTCCCCAAAGGCATGATTGTATACACAGAGGATAAAAGTGGAAAGCGCTCAGAATATACCTGTGATGGTGATAATGAGCTGGATGTGCCGTTAGTGGTGCTGGTGGACATGAACTCCGCCAGTGCGGCTGAAATCATGGCAGGGGCTATCAAGGACTATGAGCTGGGGACTTTGGTGGGCACTACCACTTTTGGAAAAGGAATTGTGCAGCAGATTATTCCTTTCAGAGACGGATCAGCGGTGAAGGTTACCATCAGCGCCTACTATACGCCCAACGGCAACAATATCCATGGCCTTGGCATTGAGCCAGATGTGGTGTGCGAATTTGACGGTGAGGCTTACTACGGAAGCGAGGAGCGGCCGGATAATCAGCTGGAGAAGGCGAAGGAAGTGCTGCGGGGGCTGATGAAGCAGTAATACGCTGAAGAGGATGGAGTCGGTATGAAAAAGGAAGCAGCAAAAGAGAAAAGCAGGCAGGCATTTTGGGTTGGATTTGTATTGCTAGTAGTGGGGACACTTTCCTTTTTTTACTGGGCGGATAAAAAGCAGGTGTGGTTTTGCGATGAGATCTATACCTATGAATCGGCAAACGGGTTTGAGCAGAACTGGCCTGATACCAATGTGGATCAATGGATGACAGGGAAAGATGTGGAAGCTTTTTTCGCTGCTGACTGGAAGGAATTGTCCATGAATGACATTACAGTACGCCTGTATAGCGACCATGTTCCTCTGTATTTTTGGCTGTTCCGCATCGTATCTGTATACTGTTTCAGAGGGAGCGGAAGCATCTGGATTGGTCTTTCCATAAACCTTGTATGTTACTTAATTGTGCTGGGTCTGTGCTATGGAGTCTTTTTGTATCTCACAAAAAGTCCTATTGTATCTGGAATAACAACACTTTTGACCAGCATAGTCAATCGAGTGATGCTGGAACAGGCTACAGCACTGCGGATGTATATGATGCTCTTGTTGGCAGAATTGCTTTTGTTGCTGGGGGGCGTATGGATTCTAAGGGCAGCTCGCAGGAGAAAGATGTCTGCGGGAGTGTTCTTATATCTGCTTGCGGTCAGTGTGACAGGATTTCTGACCCATTATGATTATTGGATATTTTATGCCATTACGGCAGCGATGTTTTGCCTATGGCTCCTGTGTCTGGCAGTGAAGGAAAGGGGAAAGAGGTTTTGGAGTGCCTGGGAGTTTCGCTATGCTGCTGGCTGGGTAGGAAATTTTGTGGTTTCTTTATTGGCCACCATATACTTGTTTCCCTATTGCCGATGGAATTTGAACCGGGGTAAAGGGCAGACGGCAATGTATTCTCTTTTAAACTTTTCCGGGGAAAAAGTCAGGCAAATTATATGGGGGTACCAGCGTCTGGCCACATCCATATTTGGAGATGCATTCCCAACGGTAGCCGCCCTGCTGATTCTTTTTGGCTGTATTATTTGCGGGGGGGTATTTTATACCAAAACAGAGAGCGGGAAAAGCTGGCAGCGTTGACTTTATTAGTGCTTATAGCCCAGGCATATCAGTTTGTGGTATGTTTTACTATGCCGGCTGGATGGGAGGAGAGATATCTGTGGGGTGTTTTTTCTATTATGATATTCTGCATGACGTGGGGAAGCATCCTGTTGCTTGAGAGGCTTTGGAGTAGACTGAGAGAGAAGAATTTTTCCCCTGTGTTGGCCTGGTGTGCGGGTTCGGCTTTGTGTATCGGGATTTTGGCAGGGGAGATTTTGGCCATTGACAAAGGAAACAACATCGCCTATTTATTCCATCCGGAAAAGGATGTGGCTGTGCTGGAGGCCTATAGGGAACTTCCCTGGTTAGTATACGGCTACAGCAGGCCTGGTGGCGTGTACTCCTACTATGATTGGATGATTCCGGAGAAAATCTGCTTTGTGACAGAGAATAATACACCGGAAGACGCAGAGGCAGTCAGGGCGTTGCCAGCAGATTCTTTTATACTCTACACATTTGAAGAATACCTTCCAGGGGCTCTGGAATTCTTTGAAGAGGAGCTGGGACAGGAGCTCACGGCTCTGTATCTTACAAAGAGCACGAATCTGTCTGTATATCTGATACAATAACAAGAATTTTATATTTCTGCCAGCAGCCTGGCAATTCTCACAGCGCCCAATCCATCTACCATATTTCTTTCGTTCTCATGCATGCTACGCCGGAGGCTAGGGCCAGCAATTAACCCATGTGTGAGCCGCCTGATTTCGGCAAGAGTTGCCTTAGGGTTATGGTGAAAGGCACCACAGTAGCATGCAATGTGCCTGCGGCCGATGTATTCTGTAAGATTCTCTTGATTTTCCGCATAAGAAAAGCAAAGGAAGGGAACGCCTATGGCAGCCAGCTCATATATGGTAGTGCCGCCAGCAGTGACAGCGATATCACAGTCCCTCATGAGAGATGCCATATCTCTGACATCGTGGTGGACATGGAGCTGTGAGGAGTCTCGCTCTCTGCGCAGCCACCCCTGGAAATCTGGGTGATATCGTCCTATGACCACGTGATACTGGAAGCCAGGCTGCTCAATTGTCTCAAAAATAGAAGCAGCTATATTTTCCTGGTCCCCGCCGCCTGTGGTGATCAAGATATTCTGCACGGTTTCTCGTAGGGTGTACCCAGTCTGGCGGAATTGCGGGCGGAGAGGGACGTATTTGCTTCCTGTGTAAAATTTCACGTTTCCTTCCTGATAGAGCTGTCTGTACTGCTCCTCTGTGGCAAAGGCATTATAGTTTAACACCTGATCCACAGGATAAGCCTGCTTTGCCATATCGTCCAACAGGAAGAGGAAGGCCTGTTGCCTTGCGGCCTTCAAATACGCCTCCGTGATATAATAGCTGTCTACAATCAAAACTGGCTTGTGTACTGGATTCTCCGCCTGTAAAAGCCCAGTGAGTAGAGGAAGCTCCGCTTCCATATTGCGGTAATCCGTGCAAAAAACAACAGACCCATATCCGCCAGCCTTCGCCAATGCACCGGAGGCCTCATCGGCGCAGAGGAAGCAGATGTCTCCTTTTTCCACACCGGGCAGCTCCTGTAAGGCGTCTGCAATGGTGAGACATCTCATTAGATGCCCTGCGCCTATGGAGGCATTTCCGTCAGCTCGAAAATAGTACCTCATGACTGTACCAGATCCCATGACATTGGGGTGCCTAAGGGAGCGTCTCTGGAAATCCTCTTTCCCAGAAGCTCTTCATAATACTTCGTGTGCAGTCCGCAGGAGGGGCGTACAGAGCGAAGATTCTGGGGAGTGAACACGTCTCCGGCCTTCATATCCTGGGCGACGAACAGAGATCTGGCGTGATCTCTGCTGGCTTTTTGCTTTGGGGTCAGCTCATAAGTCACCTTGCCCATGGCTTTTTCGATGATGCGTATCTGTGCCACCATCTCTTTAAACTCCTGAGGCTCCATGGAGAAGGCAGCGTCTGCGCCCCCGTCAGCCCGGCTTAACGTGAGATGCTTTTCAATGACCTTTGCGCCCACCGCAACGGCAGCGCCGGCCACGGCAAAGCCCATGGTGTGGTCTGAGAGTCCTACGGTACAGTCAAAGATATCCCCCATGGAAGGGATGGTATTTAAATTAATATCCTCATAGGGCGAAGGATAGGCAGAGCAGCATTTCAAGAGAATCACATTTTCATTGCCCTCCTCCTTACAGGTCTGCAGAGCAAGCTCAATATCTGCAAGATAAGACACGCCCGTAGACATGATGATGGGCTTCCCGGTCCGGGCTATTTTTCGGATAAAGGGGATATCGTTCATCTCAAAGCTTGCCACTTTGTAGACGGGAACCTGCAGCTCCTCCAGAAAATCAATGCTGGTGAGATCAAAGGGGGAGGAAAAGAACACAAGCCCCATAGATTCTGCTACCTCCTTCAGCTTCGGCTGCCATTCCCAGGGTGTGTAAGCTGTCTGGTACAGCTTGTACAGTGTGGTGCCGTCCCAAATGGTCCCCTGTGTGATCTGGAAGCAGGGATCCTCACAGTTCAGTGTGATAGTATCCGGCGTATAGGTCTGAAGCTTAATGGCATCTGCCCCAGCATCCTTGGCTGCCTTTATGATTGCTACAGCCCTGTCGTAATCCATTAAATGATTGGCGGACATTTCCGCGATAACAAAGGTAGGAGAGCTGCCTCCCACTACATGGCCACCAATTTCAATTTGTTTCCTCATATCTGCCTCCTGTTCCTGTGCCGAAAGATATTTTTTCGTATTTTTTGCTATCTCTGATTTCTAGCCAACGTTTAGCAGTCATACGCATAAAGGTCACATCATACCATTGCCCATTCTTGCATACATGGTTTTTCTTTTCCTCTATGATTTCGCTGCCGCACAAGAGATGAAGCTGTATCACGCCTCTATTCAGGGAAAAGATATCTCCTATCAGTTCCTTTTTCTTCAGTGTGTCAAATACATAGTCATATAGATTCATCTCTAAAGCCAGAGCTGTCTTCATGCTGCGCAGACGCTTTTCACCTACATAATAGGCCCATCCCAGACTTCCTGAAGCGCGGTCCAGTCCGGTCAGATTGATGACACCAGCGGGCTGCCCATCAATTTCGATCATCCAATAGCACAGGTCTGTGTCTTGGCCAATGGCTTGGAACCATTTCTGCTGTCCTTCCAGAGTGAGCTTTGGATCTGTGTTCATATACCGTGTAATATCCGGATCTGTGCGCCAACCCATGATGAGCCCCAGATCCTGCTCTCTGATTTCTCTTAGATGAATACTCATTTTATGCCTGCTTTCTCCAATAGCTGGCTCACAGAAGTAATCTCTATGGCCTCCTCCAGGGGGATGGAAATGCCAAGCTTTGCCTCCAATTCCCCAATGAGCATCACATGGGCTAGAGAGTCCCAGGCCTCCAGCTCATCCATTGTGGTGTGTTCGGTTATAGTTCCAGAGGGAACCTGTAACACTTCCTCCATCAAAGTGATTATCTTTTCCTTCATAAATGTATTCTCCTGTTCCTGTGCGGCTTTGGCACTTGTATTTTGCAGAGAGACTCTAATGCCACTTCACACAATAGTCCCGCTTCGGTCGGTGAGATAGATCCATTTCGTATAGCTTTCCACCGTCTGCAGATGTCTGAAGAATCTCATAGCCCAGCTTGTCAAAAAGATTTTCCACGGGCTTATTTTTTGCCGTAGGGATATACTGTGCTTGCAGGACAGTATACCCATGGGCATATAGTGTACTCTCAATATCGTCTATAATGGCATTTTCAATATTTCGTCCCATGACTCTACAGCTCATGACAAAAGTGTCAATGGACGGAGCAGTGCCTGTCAAATTTACAATGACCACTGCTACAATGCCATTGTCGCCAAAGCAGTCTTTTACCCGGTAGAGGAAAATATGGGTTTGCGTATCCTGCAGGAACTTTTGTATGTCAGACTGCTCATAGCGCTTTGTGGTCAGGTTAAATTGATTGGTTTTATGAATGAGCTGGGTCAGGCGCTCTAAATTGGCTGCAGGCGCTTCCCGGGTGATTTCTATGGCAAGCTGACGCAGGTAGGAGGCAAAGTCCACCGCCTGGGTCTTTAATGCATTTCGCTTCGCATTCTCTGCGTACTGCTTGGTTTTGCTCCGGTCCTCTCTGGTAATGGCAGCCTGTTCAAAGTATTGCCTGTATATTTGGATCATTGCGGGAACCAGTTCTTCGGGCCTGTCCGGGAAATCCGGCACAGTGACCTGGGGCAGCATGGCCTTTACCAGCTCTCGTTCCGCAGGGCTATCGTCCCAGAAGACAAAGGAGTCCAACCCAAGATTTAGCCCTTCTGCAATCTCTGCAATATTTTCTGGCTTAGGCTGCCAATTGATTCTCATAGCCACAAAATCCTCAGGGCGAAGCACCATATGGGGGTGGCAGGCAATGATGTCCATGGCGTCCTTTTCATTATTTTTGGAGACAATTCCCAGCAGGACGCCCTGTCTCTGCATCTGGGAGATGACCTGCTGCAGATTCCGGTACATCAGGCCAGTATGCTCAGCAGAAAGGACTACGGGTGTATGGTCTGCCTCCCCGGCTAGACCGCCCCACAGGGTGTTATCCAGATCTAACAACAGCACTTTTTTGGGGATCCGATCCTGGAGCGAGATAATGTGGAAGAGCAAATCTACAATGCGCTTCTGGGCCTCATTGGTGTGCAGGATACGTCCCATGTACCACATTTTGAATGAGAAGGCATTTTCTGCCCCCATTTCTTCTATTACATGGCGGTAGGGAAGCACGCGGACATTGGAGCACTCCTGCACAAGCGCTTGCAGGCAATTCTGCCATTGCTGCTCCAACTGCCTGGCACAATTGGAATCCTGTATCACCTTTAGCTCAGGACCCCATAGAAAGGCATCGGAAATATAATACAGACGTTCCCTGTGCAATGCACCCTTTAGGGTGGCGAACCATCTCTCAATGCTGGCACTGTTCTCTGTCAGGTCATGCTCCAGAATTTCCATCAGATCTAAGAGCAGGAAGGTGATGTCTGGTGCAAAGCTTTCATAGGAGGAGGCGGGATCTAAAAGAGTCCCCAGCTCATTGCCATAGCCTTCCGGTTCATAGACAAGAACCTGGGATTCTGCCTCTGAAAGTGCCTTTTTCAACATTCGGACAGCGAAATTCATATTCACATTGGACAATACTGCAACTTTATGACTCATGCTTTTCCTTCTCCATCATCAGCCGATATTTCATCTGGGCGATTTCCCAGTCAGTCTCATTATCAATATCCTGTACCTCCATCTCGTCCAGCACCATGGGTAGAATTTTTCCCAGCAGCACTCTTCGGTTCACCAGATAACGCTCTGTCTTCATCAGGGAAAACTGTCCGGCATCGTGATAATGTGGCACCAGATCCTGAGAGCGAGTATCCAGGTACTGGGGATATTCGAACAACAGCATTCCATCGGTGACAACCATACCGCGCTGGGGAGGAAATGAGAAGGGGACTACTGGCAGCAGGGTATCTGCGTCGGAAGCGCAGAGCTGATCTACAGCCATCCTAAGCTTCTTCCCAGTCACAAAGGGAGCTGTGGGATAAATGCAGCAGGTCAGGTCAAAGGTTTGGCCCCGCTTTTCATATTCTGCCAGCACCTCCAGCAACACATCATTTGTGGTGGCGTAGTCATTGGAGGTCTTTTCGCTTCGGTAGAATGGCACCTCCGCACCGTATTGTAAGGCAATTTGGGCGATCTCTTCACTGTCTGTGGAGACCATAACTGTGTCGAACACCCCCGCCTGTAAAGCGGCTTCTATGGAATACGCCAGAATTGGCTTCCCGCAGAAATCTCTGATATTCTTTTTTGGAATTCTCTTGCTGCCACCTCTGGCTGTGATAATTGCAATTGCACGCATGTCTGTGCCTCCTTTCGCGCTATATCTGCTCATTCTGCCTGTGGATCAGAGGATCCTCATAGGCATCCATAAAATCTTCCCCTAACCGGACAATCTCATCGGCAAACTGGATTGCCTTGATCTCAGTCAATACAGCCACCACCTTTTGGAACCTTAAGCCCGGAAAGAAATTCAACATCTCCATAGGCACAGTGGCATCAAACTGCGGGTATTCGGAGAATAAGGTACGGTAATCCAGCTTGTCTCTGGGATGGGGCTTGATAAAGATGGTCCCTTCCTTTTCATACATATGGATGATATCCCGGAAAATCCGCTCCCGCACATCCAGAGTGCACAGCGGATCTGTCAGGATCAGGATTTTGTTCCCCACATGGCTTGCATCACGAATCTGTGCCTGTAGCTGCTCTATATCCCGGATAAATGCCTGCAGTATTATAGACTTATCTTCAGGTGTCAGCCTGTCCACCAGGGCCTGTCTGGGCTGCTCAATATACTGAGGGCAGGGATACTTGATGGCGGAGATGTCATTGACTTCCATATCAATGCAATATTTTCCATAACCGTTTTGTACAAAAATCAGATTTAAACGTCTGGAGAGAAACACCTTGAGAGAAAAATGCCCTCTGTTGTCATAGCGGGCGGCGTCAAAGTTTTTCAGACAGTTTAACCCGTCTTCCATTG
>CANRZC010000036.1 GCA_947644185.1 uncultured Acetatifactor sp. | reverse complement strand
ATTCCAGAGAGGGAAGAGCCAACCGAATCCCTTTTCGTTGGAAGCATTTGAGAAATTACCTGGAAATTCAGGGACAGCTTTACCTGAATTTCTTAAGGCTTCTTAAGAAAACTTAAGAAATAGCTTCATAAAATCATAAGTAGTTTTTTTTATAATGGACCTTAGACTACAGGGTTCGCGGAGCGGTTCCTGTAGTAGGCTTATGATTGCAGGGTTCGCGAAGCGGTTCCTGCAATAGACCTAAGACTGCAGGGTTCGCGAAGCGGTTCCTGCAATAGACCTTATACTACAGGCTTCGCAAATACGTCAGGTGGCGCTTATGATAAAGGACAATCAGAAAGTATTCAACCGGTTGCTGGTCATTATAGACGTGGGCATTGCCACGGTTTCTTTTGTATTGGCCTATCTTTTTAAATTTTATGTTTTAAATGACGGACCAGGAATCGGCGTACTTCCTCTGAAGGAATATATGAGACTTTTGCCTTTTATATTGCCTTTTTATGTATTTATTTATTATTTTTGCAGTGTATATGCGCCCAAGCGGACTGTGCGCCGGCGGTTTGAGATTTTTGGAATCATCAAGGCCAATACCATCGGGATCATTGCACTGATTATTGTCCTGTATATGATTATCCGCGAGATCAATTTCTCTCGTTCTGTGATAGGCTTTTTTTATATTTTCAATGTGTTTTTTACATCCTGTTTTCGGCTTGCCCTGCGCAGGGGACTGCGAACCATTCGAAAGAAAGGCTATAATCTGAAGCACATTCTACTGGTAGGCTATTCTCGGGCGGCAGAGGAATACATTGATAGGCTTGCGGACAATCCACAGTGGGGCTATGTGGCCTGTGGAATTTTGGACAATCACATTCCGGCAGGGACCCTCTATAAGGGGGTTAAGGTATTAGGCAGGCTGGCAAATCTAGAGGTGATTCTGCCAGAGAACAAGCTGGATGAGATTGCAATTTCACTGTCCCTCCAGGATTATGATCATCTGGAAGGGATTGTGGCGATCTGTGAGAAATTTGGGGTGCACACAAAGTTTATTCCTGACTATAACAGTCTCATTCCCAGCAAACCTTATACAGAGGACCTGATGGGCTTGCCGGTGATCAATATCCGCTATGTGCCCCTGACCAACACAGGAAACATCATTATAAAGAGAATCATGGACGTGGTGGGCTCCCTGTTTGGAATTGTGCTCACAGCGCCCATTATGCTGTTGGCAGCATTTTTGATAAAGCTTACCAGCCCGGGACCTATTATTTTTAAGCAGGAGAGAGTGGGGCTGCATAATAAAACCTTTTCAATGTATAAATTCCGCACGATGGAGAGGCAGGCGCCAGGAGAGGAGAAAAAGGCCTGGACAGTGCGCAATGACCCCAGGGTTACACCAGTGGGAAAGATTTTACGGCGCACCAGCCTAGACGAGCTTCCCCAGCTATTCAATATCCTGCGAGGTGAGATGAGCCTGGTAGGGCCTAGGCCAGAGCGCCCGCTGTTTGTGGAAAAATTCAAAGAAGAGATTCCCAGGTATATGGTGAAGCATCAGGTGCGACCTGGACTTACCGGCTGGGCCCAGGCGAATGGCCTGCGGGGAGATACCTCCATCCGAAAACGGATTGAATACGACATTTATTACATTGAAAACTGGACCATATGGTTTGATTTGAAGATAATTCTAATGACATTTTTTACAGGATTTATTAATAAAAATGCTTACTGATAAGGAGAGGATTTTATGGCTACTGGAGGAAAAACAAATGGAAGACAGCGTGCTGCTAAGCAGAGAAGGAAAATGATTCTCTTTGCTTTTGAGATTCTCATCATCCTGGTAATGGTGCTGGTGCTGTATTTGGTGATGAACAAGACAACGGACGGCCCTAAGGTGCTGGTTTTAGATGAGGAGAAGCTGGCAATACCCTCTCAAGTGCAGGAGATGAAGGAAGAGGGTGGTGTCATGCACGGCTATATGAATATTGCGCTTTTTGGCGTGGATGCCCAGACAGATGGACAGTTGTTCAAGGGAAGCCGCAGTGACAGCACCTTGATTGCCAGTATTAATATGGATACCGGGGATATCAAACTGGTCAGCGTTTATCGAGATACTTATCTCAACATTGGCAGGGATGAATCCCAGAAAACAGATGAATACCAGAAATGTAATGGAGCCTACTCCTACGGGGGAGCAGAGCGGGCAGTGAAGATGCTGAACATGAATCTGGACATGGATATCACAAATTTTGTTGCGGTAGGCTACAAGGGGTTAAGCGAGGTCATTGACGGACTGGGCGGTATCTATGTGGATGTGGACAGCGAGGAACTGAAGCATATCAACAATTATCAGGTGGATGTGTCCAATGTACTGAAATGTGAATACACGCCAGTGACAGAGCCAGGCTACCAGCTTCTCAATGGGGTACAGGCTGCTTCCTACTGCCGTATTCGTCAGACAAAGGGGGATGATTTCCAGCGGGCAGCTCGTCAGAGAGAAGTGATCAAAGCCATTGAGGAGAAGGCAAAGGACATGGATTTGGCCACTCTCACAGCAATATTCAATGACTGTATCGATGATATCTATACCAGTCTTGACTCCCAGGATATCTTGAAGCTTTTGAGTAATATCATGAATTACAGAATTGTGGAAGAGGAAGGATTTCCCCAGCCGGATATGCGTGGAAATGCCAGCATGGGCGCCAAAGGAGCCTGCGTCATTCCCACCGATCTGGAATCCAATGTGACATGGCTGCATCAGTTCCTGTTTAACGATACCGATTATAAGGTTTCAGACAGTGTGAAGGAATATAGTCAGAAGATCCTGTCCGATACTGCACCCTATATGCAATAAAAGGGAGAGCTTTAGGACAAGGAGCAAAATTTGAAGATAGATATTATAATTCCCATATACAAACCAGGTAAGGAGCTATTCGCTCTGCTGGACAGGCTGGGGGAACAGTCTGTACCTATTCATAAGATTATTCTCATGAATACAGGTAAGAAATATTTTGCGGAACGGATACAGGAAGAAGAGTTTGCTCAGAGATATCCCAAGGCAGAGGTACACCATCTGGAAAAAGCTGATTTCGACCACGGCGGAACCAGACACCAGGCCATAGGGTATTCAGAGGCAGAGATTTTTGTGATGATGACCCAGGACGCCATGCCTGTGGACAGACATCTGGTGGAACGATTAGCCCAAAATCTGACTGGAAAGGTGGCGGTGGCTTATGCCAGGCAGCTGCCGGATGCGTATTCCTCAGAGCTGGAGAAGGCCTCCAGACAATTTAATTATCCGAAGACCTCCAGGGTAAAGGGTTTGGAGGACTTGGAGACTCTGGGGATCAAGACCTTTTTCTGTTCCAATGTGTGCGCTGCTTATAAGAGAGAAATTTACGATAAAACAGGAGGATTTGTACCACACACTATCTTTAATGAAGATATGCTGTATGCGGCAAAAGTGGTAAAGGCAGGGTACAAAATCGCCTATGAGGCGTCAGCCCAGGTGATTCATTCCCACAATTATACCAATCTACAGCAGCTCCACCGGAATTTCGATCTGGGGGTGTCTCAAGCCCAGCATCCAGAGGTGTTTGGGATGGCAGCGTCTGAGTCTGAGGGTCTGCGCCTGGTGAAGGGGACCTGGAATTATTTAAAAGAAAAAAAGCGATTGTATCGCTTTCCAGGATTTTGTGTACAGTGCGCTTTCAAATATGCAGGATATCTGTTGGGAAAGCATTATGAAAGTCTACCTCACAGTCTGGTGCTGAAACTGACCTCAAACAGGGAATATTGGAGCAAAAAAAAATGATTTTTCACAATCACTTCATGGAGTGAACACATTTTTATCACAATTGGCAGATATACTGAAGTACATAAAGATGAAACACCAAAGGATTTCAAGATAGAGGAGGTAATCATTATGTACGAAAATGATATTTATGTAAATTCTGACAATGGCGGCTATTCCACGTATCAGACAGATGGTAACAGAGGACAGCGAACGGATTTTGTCATGGTTCCTGACCCTGCCAAGGGCGGAAAAAAGAAAGGTACCTTCCGCAAGTTTATGCTGAGTATTACGCTGGGCTTACTGTTCGGCCTGTTTGCTGGTGCAGGCTTCTACGCAGTACAGATAGGTGTGGATCGGATAACCGGTGGGGATGCAGCAGAAGTTTCCTCCAGCGATCCCGCACAGCCAAAGGTGCCGGATAACACAGGAGAGTCCTGGTTAAAAAATATTAACAACATTACCTATGTGAATTCGGATGTCTCTAATGTAGTAGAGGAAGTGATGCCGGCGATGGTATCCATTGTGAACAACTACACCCAGACCGGAACTACCTTCTGGGGGCAGACCTACAGCCAGCAGGGTGCAGCCAGCGGCTCTGGCATTATCGTAGCTGAAAATGATAATGAGCTTTTGATCGTATCTAACAATCATGTAGTACAGGGTATGGATTCACTGGATGTGACTTTTATTGACGGTTCTGTGGCACAGGCGCATATCAAGGGCACGGATGCAGACATGGATCTGGCAGTTATCGCAGTGTCGCTGAAGGATGTGTCTGAGGAGACAAAGAAAGCCATCTCCATTGCCACCATGGGGGACAGCGACAACCTAAAGCTGGGTATGCCTGTGATTGCAATCGGTAATGCATTGGGCTATGGACAGTCTGTTACCAACGGTATCATCAGCGCTCTGGAGCGGGAGATGACCCTGGACGATGGCTCCACAGGTATCTTTATCCAGACCAATGCTGCTATCAACCCTGGAAACTCAGGCGGTGCGCTGCTCAATATCAACGGGGAAGTCATTGGTATCAATTCCAACAAAATAGCTGCTTCCCAGGTAGAAGGTATGGGCTATGCCATTCCCATCAGCTCTGCCAGCCCCATTATCGCTGACCTGCTAGAGCGGGAGACCAGAACGGATAAAGTGGCAGAGGACGAGGCAGGCTATATGGGAATCACCATGCAGGACGTAACAGAGCAGATTACACAGATGCTGGGCATTCCGGGAGGTGTGTATGTATACGATGTCGCGGAAGGGTCTGCTGCAGAGCAGGCAGGTATCCAGCGGGGCGATGTGATTGTGAAATTTGATGGTCAGAAGGTTTCTACCCGCCAGGAGCTAAAGAGCTTAGTGGAGTATTACAAGGCAGGTGAGACCACAAAGGTCACTGTAAAGCGTGTGGTAAATGGCCAGTATGAGGATCTGGAACTGGAAGTCACACTGGGCAATAGACCCAAGGAATAGGAAATGATCCAAAAATAAAAAAGAGAACTCCAGGCAGGGAAGCTTGTCTGGAGTTTTTTTAATGCACAGGCCCGCACAAAGATAATATGCCGCTTAGGCGGCGTGCGGGCCGCGCGGCGAGTAGTGGAGAAGGGCATTTCCCTACTGGATTAGCAGAGTCAGGCTTTAGAAAAAGTTCACTTGTGTAGAACTGTGTTTTCAAGTATACTAGGGACAGGGTATGAGAAACAAAGTGAATCTTGCATAGAAATGAGGAGAAAGACCATGTCAGATAGATATGACGAAACAGAAGAGGAAAAGACCAACCAGGGAACAGAGGACAAGGAAGCGGATTTGACCCAGGGGCATCCTGATGCTTCTGCCACAAAGAACGCGGGCAAGGATGACAATAGTGCCTACGAGGATGTCTGCTTTATTTGCCGCCGGCCAGAGAGCAAGGCGGGGAAAATGTTTAAGCTGCCCAACAATATCTGCGTCTGCAATGATTGTATGCACAAGACCATGGAGACGGTCAGCCAGTTCGACTATCAGGGAATGCTGAACAACCCCCATTTACAGAATGAGTGGGATCAGCTGTCGAAGCAGGGTGGCTTCCCCAACATCAGTTTTGTGAATCTGGCGGATCTGCGGGGGGATGGGGGCATTCCCAACAAGCAGAAGTTAAAAAAGAAAAAGAAAGACAACCCGGAGCCTGCGCTGAACATTCGGGACATTCCTGCACCCCACAAGATCAAAGCCAGCCTGGATGAATACGTGGTGGGACAGGATTATGCCAAAAAGGTGATCTCCGTGGCAGTGTATAACCACTACAAGCGCGTCGCCACCGGCACCATGGACAATATAGAGATAGAGAAATCCAACATGCTTATGATAGGCCCCACTGGCTGCGGGAAAACATATCTGGTGAAGACGCTGGCAAGGCTTTTGGACGTTCCTCTTGCCATTGCGGATGCCACCTCTTTGACGGAAGCTGGGTATATTGGCGACGACATTGAGTCTGTGGTGTCAAAGCTTCTGGCGGCTGCGGACAATGATGTGGAGAAGGCGGAACGGGGAATTATTTTCATAGATGAGATCGATAAGATCGCAAAGAAAAAGAACACCAATACCCGGGATGTGAGCGGAGAGAGCGTTCAGCAGGGAATGCTGAAGCTTTTGGAGGGCGCCGAGGTGGAGGTGCCTGTGGGCGCAAACAGCAAAAATGCCATGGTGCCCCTTGCTACGGTGAACACCAGGAATATTCTGTTTATCTGCGGTGGTGCCTTCCCGGATCTGGAGGAGATCATCAAGCAGAGGCTGAACAAAACCGCGGGCATTGGCTTTAACTCTGAACTGAAGGACAAGTATGACAAGGATAAGGACATTCTCTCAAAAGTCACTGTGGAGGACATCCGCAAATTTGGTATGATACCGGAATTCATCGGCCGTCTGCCCATTATCTTTACCCTTAGAGGGCTGACCAAAGAGATGCTGGTGAAAGTGCTAAAGGAGCCAAAGAATGCTATCTTGAAGCAATATCAAAAACTTTTGGAGCTGGATGAGGTGAAGCTGGAATTCACAGATGAGGCCTTGGAGGCCATCGCAGACAAGGCCATGGAGCGAGACACGGGAGCCAGAGCCCTGCGGTCCATTATAGAGGAATTCATGCTGGACATTATGTATGAGATTCCAAAGGACGAGAATATCGGCAAGGTTACCATCACAAAAGAGTACATCCAGGGCACTGGCGGGCCCATGATTGATATCCGGGGGAACCAAATGCTGTTAGAGGCTGCGGAGCGGCCAAAGCCATAATCACATATTGCAATACTTTTCTGTATATCCCTGCTGTCTGCCTTCCTGGCATTCTTTCTAGTCCAGAAGGCAGAGGCAGGGTTTTTGATAATCTGACAGTGACCCGTAAAAAACACCAGAAAAATTTTCAGATCCTTCTTGACATTTCCGGGAAGTATGGTAATATAAACATATGAACAATGATTCATATGAAAGGATGTTAAATACATATCCATGAAAAATGAGGAGGAGATTTGTACCATGAAGAAGACTTACAAAATCGAAGTGGATTGTGCCAACTGTGCCCTGAAAATGGAGGAGGCTGCCAAGAAGGTGGAAGGTATTGAAGAGGCAACGGTAAGCTTCATGACCCAGAAGATGAAAGTAGAATTTGCCCAGGGAGCAGACGAGAAAAGTGTTATGCAGTCAGTGCGAAAAGCCTGTAAGAAGGTAGAGGACGATTGCGAGATCTTTTTGGATTGACAGGAGAAGGCTGAAAAAAGAATCGCTGCGGCGGTTCTTTTGCTTAGGCATATTGACTGGATCAGGGATTCTGTGGATGGCAGAGAGGGAAAGGAGGCAGAGGAACCATATGACAAAGAAACAGAAGAAGATCTTATACCGGATTCTCATAGCAGCAGTGCTTATGGTGGCGCTGCATTTCGTGCCTGTGACAGGCTATTTGAGATTTGCGCTGTATCTGGTGCCCTATCTCATTATCGGTTATGACATTCTGCGCAAGGCAGTGCTGGGTATCAGCCATGGAGAGGTGTTTGATGAAAATTTCTTGATGGCAGTGGCTACGGTGGGAGCCATGCTACTTGGCATCTACAACGAAAGCAAAGGGCTGGAGGGAGAGTTTGCCGAGGGCGTGGCAGTTATGCTCTTTTATCAGATTGGCGAGCTGTTCCAGGCGGTGGCTGTGGGCAGGAGCAGAAAGAATATCAGCGCCCTGATGGACATCCGTCCTGACTATGCCAATGTGGAGGATGAGGAGGGCAATCTAGAGCAGGTGGATCCGGATGAGGTGGAAGTAGGGACAGTTATCCTGGTGCAGCCCGGAGAAAAGGTACCCATCGACGGTGTGGTGATAGAGGGAAATTCCATGCTAAATACCAGCGCCCTCACCGGGGAGAGCGTGCCCAGGCAGGTAGGACTGGGAGAGGAGATTATCAGCGGCTGCGTGAATCTCTCAGGGCTGCTGCGGATTCGCACCACCAAGGAATTTGGGGATTCTACGGTATCCAAAATTTTGGACCTGGTGGAGAATTCCAGCATGAAAAAGGCTAGGACAGAGAACTTTATCACAAAGTTTGCCAGGTACTATACCCCTGGGGTTTGCTACAGCGCTTTGGCGCTGGCAGTGCTGCCGCCGCTTATCAACCTGATTCTGGGCAATCCAGCAGGCTGGAGCACCTGGATCATAAGAGCATTGACTTTCCTGGTCATTAGTTGTCCCTGTGCGCTGGTGATATCCATTCCTTTAAGCTTTTTCGGCGGCATTGGCGGAGCCTCTGCCTGCGGTATCCTGGTGAAGGGCTCCAATTACCTGGAGGCCCTGGCCCAGACAAAATATGTGGTCTTTGACAAGACTGGCACGCTGACAAAGGGAGTCTTTCAGGTGACCCGGGTATGTCCCGTGGCGGATTTTGCCGAAAAGACAGAACAGGAGGCCGGAGCAGCTCAGCAGACGGCAGCGGAGCGTCTGCTGGAGCTGGCAGCTTACGCGGAGAGCTACTCCAACCACCCTATCAGCAAGAGCCTAAAGGAGGCTTACGGCAAAGAAATCCATTCCTCTAGGGTGTCCCAGGTGGAGGAGATCAGCGGCCACGGCGTGAAGGCTCAGGTAGACGGTATGGATGTGGCGGCAGGCAATGGGAGACTGATGGAAAGTCTTCGGCTGCCCTATGAAAAGACAGAGCAGGTGGGCACTGTGGTCCATGTGGCAGTGGATGGAACCTACGCCGGCTACATCCTCATAGCCGACGTGGTGAAGGAGCAGTCCAGGGAGGCCATTGCGGCGCTGAAGGCAGCAGGTGTGAAAGAGACGGTGATGCTCACTGGAGATGGCAGACTTACGGCGGAGCATGTGGCGGAGCAGCTGGGGCTGGATCAGTTCAGAAGTGAACTGCTACCAGCAGACAAGGTGGCGGCAGTGGAAGCTCTGCTGGAGCAGAAAGGGGCCAAAGAAAAGCTGGCCTTTGTGGGGGACGGTATCAACGACGCGCCAGTGCTGTCTCGGGCGGACATCGGTGTGGCCATGGGGGCGCTGGGCTCGGACGCAGCCATTGAGGCAGCGGATATTGTGCTCATGGACGACAATCCCATGAAGCTGGCACTGGCTATGAGGATTTCCAGGAAATGTCTGCGCATTGTCTACGAGAATATAGTCTTTGCGCTGACCATCAAGGCTGCCTGTCTGATTTTGGGGGCTGTGGGCCTGGCAAATATGTGGATTGCCATTTTTGCAGATGTGGGTGTCATGGTGCTGGCGGTGTTAAATGCTATCCGGTGCCTGAAGGTGAAGGCAGATTGAGAGACGAAGAGGCTTCTATCAGGGAGGCCTCTTTTTTATGCGCAGGCCCGCATGTGGAAGTTTGCCGCTAGAGCGGCATGCGGGCCGCGCGGCGAGTAGTGGAGAAATGCATTCCCCTACTCGATTATAATAGGCAAGTCCGTGGCCTGGCGTGCCAGTAGGGAAGCATGATGGGGTATCCAATGAAAAAAGATTGGAAATCTTTGGATGTGGATGCTATAATGACTTGGGAATAAACTTATTTGTCAAGGCATGGTGACTAAGATGGAGATTCAGAGAATAGACACATACGACGACCCACGGTTTTCCACAAAGGTGCTCTGTCAGCACGGCTGCTTTCTAGTGGATGACATGCCCTGGGAGGTGGAAATTATTTCGGACAGCCAGGCGATTATCAGAGGAGGGGAGCCGGCAGCTTACGGGCAGGTCATTGAAAAATTCCGCTTCTTTACGCCCCATATTACCTGTTTCTATGATGAAAAAGGGGAGATTGTGAAAAAGTATCCTGCTGCAAAGCTTCTGACAGTGGCACTGGACCAGATTCAACCCTCCCAGTTTTATGTGGACCAGGACAAAATTGAGGCTATCAGCAGCTTTATCCACAAGGCGGATGATATCATCATACAGGTACTGCCCTGTGAGGATCACTATATCTCCCTGGACGGACACACCAGGCTGTACTATGCAGTGAAGAAGGGGTGGACCCATGTCCGGGCTGTGGTGGAGGAAAGTGATGACTGGGTCTATGCCTTTGTGGAAGAGGCAAAGAGACGGAATGTACACACGCCCAGAGATCTGATATTGCTTAACCACAGGGAATATGAAGAAAAATGGAACGATTTCTGCGATGCCTTTTTTGCCCAAAAAGAGGAGCAGTAGGAGCGGGAAGAACCGGAGCTTGTCCGGAGGAACACAGATAAGAAAGAGATACGGAGGAGAGAACATGCGATTACTTATCATTAGGCACGGAGATCCGGATTATCAAAAGGATTCTCTGACAGAAAAAGGCTGGCGGGAGGCAGAGCTTTTGTCCCGCAGAATCTCCCAGATGGAGATTGCACAGTTTTATGTGTCCTCCCTGGGACGGGCTAGGGACACGGCTTCCCTGACTTTGCAGAAAATGGGCAGGACAGCCACAGAGTGCACATGGCTGCGGGAGTTCTGGCCTGGGATCACGCGACCTGATATGAGGAGCGACAGGATAGGGATTATCTGGGATTGGCTGCCCCAGGACTGGACAGCGGATGAGGCCTATTGTGATCCGGAGGGCTGGGCGGATACGGAGATTATGCGGGGAGCAGGCGTCAGGGAGGCATACCAGGAAGTGGTTGAGAACTTTGACAAGGTCCTGGCAGAGCATGGCTATGTCCGGGAGGGGAAGCTGTACAGGGCAGAGCGTCCCAACCGGGATACCTTGGCATTTTTCTGCCATTTTGGGATAGAGTGTGTGCTGCTAAGCCATCTGATGAACATCTCCCCCATGATACTCTGGCATTATCTGTGTGCTGCGCCCACCTCTGTGACGACTATCTATACAGAGGAGCGTCGCCCTGGGAAAGCCATTTTCCGCGTCAGTGCCTTTGGAGATATTTCCCATCTGTATGTAGCCGGGGAGGAGCCCTCTTTTTCCGGGAGGTTCTGTGAGACTTATGACTGTAAGGAAGAACGGCATGACTAGATATGGCAGAGCAACACAAAGCACCCAGGGGGCATAGGCTTTGGGTGAGAGCAGAGAACGGATAAGTTTTGGGAGGGAGCCAGCCATGAAAAGAATTTTCAAAGCCTACAAAGACCTGATAAGCATAATTTTCTCGGAATCCCCCTGGCTTGTGATTCTGACTTTTTTGTGTACAATTTTAAGCGGAATCCTGACACCCATTGGCATTTATGCCAACCAGAATGTATTCGACGGAGGGCTGGCAGTAGCCCAGGGGAAAATGGAAATGAAAGACTATTCCGTCTTCCTCCTTCTCTTTGTGATAACAGCCATCTTACCCCAGATTATGGAGGGTATCATCTTCCAGTTCGTGGAGCCCCGTTCCCAATTGATCCTAAAGACAGCCTACAAGGCCAGGATGCTGCAAAAGCTCAAGACCATGAAGTATGAGCATCTGGAAAACGAGGCATCCATGGAAATCATTGACAAGGCATACCACAGGGTGGAAAATGCCGCCAGACATCTGTTTCCCATGTACGTTTATTCGCGGTTTGCGGCTCTGATCGCCAGCATTGGTACCCTCTGCTATGTGTGCAGCATACGCTGGTGGCTGCTGGTGACAGTTCTGGTGCCTTTTGTGCTGGAAACCTGGATATCCAGCAAGAATAACTACAACATCTACGAGGAGATGGAGACCTACTGGAAAAAGGAGAGGCGATATACCATTTTAGGCGAGTACCTGCGGTCCAGGCATTTCACAAAGGAGCTGAAGGCTTACGGAAATGCGGATTACCTCATTGGAGAGTATCAGAACAGACTGAAAGGCAGGAATCAGGAGTACGAAGGGTATT
>CANRZC010000035.1 GCA_947644185.1 uncultured Acetatifactor sp. | reverse complement strand
GGCGTGGCGCTTGATCTGTTGCTCTTGCTGGATATGGCGGCGCTTGTGTACAGCGGAATTATGATGTCTGATGTTGTCTTTGCCTTTCTTGGTATAAATGGCGGGATGATTCTTGCAAGGCAGCTCCACCTCTTTGCTTCCCATTGGGGGCTGATTCTCATGTCGGCCCACCTTGGGCTGCACATGGAACAGTTCTTCGGGATTGGGAAAAAGCTGTTCCATATCGCTAAAAGAAGCGCAGTGAGAACGTGGGCTCTGCGAGCTGTGGCAGCCGCTTTATCCGTGTATGGAATCTATGCTTTTTTCACGCAGCGTATGACAGATTACCTGTTTTTTCAAACGCATTTTGTCATGTTTGACGAGACGAAGGCAGCGGCTGTATACTTTGCCGAAACCGCTGCCATAATAGGGCTGTTTGCGGTAATCGCACACTACATAAACAAATTACTGCGTAAAACCTATAGAAGGTCAGAAAAGGAAAAATCAGATGGAAAGGGATGGAAGGCGCTGTCTTTCATTATTCCGGCGATTGCTTGTATCTTTGTTTTGACAGGGCTAAATCTCCCCTCTCATCCGAAAACCTGGCAAAGTAGTTCGGAAGAGCCTTCCGTAAGTGATATTTCGGATGTGATAGAAAGCACACAGCCCATGGAGCCAGGCCAGCCCTCCGCTCAGGCGGTTACAGTACAGGACGATTTTATATTCGTTAAGGGCGGCAGCTTTACCATGGGCAGCCCTGAAGATGAACCATGGCGTTCAGCAGATGAGATTCAGCATACCGTCACGGTCAGTGATTTTTACATGAGCCCTTATGAAGTCAGACAGAGTGACTACGTAGCTGTCATAGGAAATAATCCATCCAATTTCAGCGGAGATGATCTGCCGGTGGAAAATGTATCGTGGCTGGAAGCAATCGCGTATTGCAACGCGCTCAGTGAAAAGGAAAGCCTCACGCCCGTCTACACCATCCTCGGTTCTACCGTCACATGGGATAGGAGTGCGAATGGATACCGTCTGCCAACGGAAGCGGAATGGGAATATGCCTGTCGTGCTGGAACAACGACGCCTTTCAACACCGAAATTTCCATCAGCCCGGAGGAATCCAATTATTACGGGCATTATCCGTATGAGATTGAGAACAATTATTTTTCGCAGGGTAATCTGACAACAAAACCGGGACAATACCGACAGACTACGGTAGATGTGGGCAGCTTTTCCCCGAATCGTTTTGGGCTATATAATATGCACGGCAATGTGGGGGAATGGGTATGGGATTATTATGGCAGTTACAGCACGGAGGAACAGACTGATCCGGCAGGGATCCAAAGTGGCACTTTGCGCGTATACCGAGGCGGCGGCTGGAATGATTTTGCAAAGAATATGAGGAGCGCCTACCGTGCAACAATGGCCCAGGAGAAAGGCAGTTTTAATATTGGCATCCGGCTTGTCAGAAATGCGGCAGCCGGCACAGGCAGCATAGTCAGCACAAATATGCAGAATGGGGACAATACAGGTGGGAAAGTGCTGATTGCGTTTTTCTCATGGGGCGGAAATACAAAAGGGATTGCAGAGGAAATCCAGAAACAGACAGGGGCAGACTTATTTGAGATTACGCTGGTGGAACCCTACTCCACAGATTACAATACGGTGCTGGACGAGGCGCAGAGAGACCAGAATGACCAGGCGCGTCCTGTGCTTGCCGTCCATGTGGAAAATATGGAGGACTATGACACGGTAATCCTCGGCTACCCCAACTGGTGGGCATCCATCCCCATGCCGATTGCTTCTTTTCTTGAGGAATATGATTTTACTGGCAAGACAATTATACCATTCTGCTCACATGGAGGCGGGCGTTTTGGACAGAGCCTGACGGCGATTTCCAAACTGGCTCCTGACGCTGTAATGGGAGAGGCATTGTCTGTCCACTATTCCGGCGGAAGCGGTCTGGCTGATGATGTGGAAGATTGGTTGAGAGCGAATGGGATCATAGAATGAGGGAAGATAATGCCGGAGGAAAAGGGATGGAGCAGGGAGCTGAGGGAAGCCCTGTGAAGGTGAGGAGGAAAACCCTGACGGCTTCCCAAAGGAGAATTCGTAACATAAAACCTATCCCATCCGAAACCCAATGCCATACACAGTTTGGATATATTCCTGGGAGGCATCAGCCTCCCGGATTTTTCTGCGCAAATTGCTCACATGAACGTTCACTGTATTGTTCTCGCCATAATAGCCATCCCTCCATACTAGCTCATAGAGTCTTTCACGAGAATAGACCTTTTCCGGGGATTCCAGGAAAAGGGCTAAGAGATCATACTCGTGAACTGTCAGAGAGAGCTCCTTGCCGCAGACAGTCACTTTCCGGGAGTTTGGATAGAGCTTTAGATTCTTGTAGGAAAGCACTTCCTGAGCCCCGGGCAGGCTGCCAATGCGCCGCAGGGCTGCATGCACCCGGGCACAGACCTCCTCCGGCTCAAAGGGCTTTGTGATATAGTCGTCTGCGCCAGTTCTCAACAGGGTCACCTTGTCATTCAGAGAGGCCTTTGCGGAGAGAATCAGCACCGGAAGCGTCAGCTGCTTTTCCTCCCGAATCCTGGAAAGCAGCTCCTCCCCGGTCAGCCCAGGCAACATGCGATCTAAGAGGATCAGGTCAGGCACATCCCGCTCTAGCAGCATAAGGGCTTCCGTCCCCGAAAAAGCTTGCATTATCTGGTAGCCACCAGCCTTCAGAATCCGCGCCAACAATTGGTTGGTATCAGTATCGTCTTCTACAATCAATATTTTGTGTTCCATACTTACTCCTGTTCACACTTCCAGACAAGAACAATCAATGAATTGCACACTTTTATAGACACTTAAGCTTCATAATAATATTTTGCTCATAATCTCCAAATTTCTCCCCGAAAATATTTAACCCTCCTTTGTTTACCGCATCATCCTTAATGCCAATCTTAAAGGATATGTAGGATGTTTCCTTCAACTTCAGATCATCGATGGTGGGGGACTGGGGAACAGGCACATTGTTGATATAAGAGCCCTTTTTGTCTGTGGAGAATTTTGTCAGTTCGCCGTATTGAGTCAGCATGGGGCTCCACCATTTTGGGGTAAGCTTACCTGCCCGATCTCCATAGTCACTGGGGCAGGTATAGGTGGAAACCTCCACACCGTTGATCCAGACCGTTATATCGCTGGGGTAATTTAAATTGTAGAAGGGTGCCTCAGAGCACAGCTCCAAACTGAAGGAGATTTCCTGAGGGTCATTTGCCTCCAAAAAATAGTTGGGAATCTTATAGGTCAGCTGACCATGGTGCATCCAGATAATCTGTGCCTCCACCTTTCTGGGAGAGAAAAAGGAGCTGGGCGAATCTGCCTGCTCTAAGATCTCTGTCTCGGAGGCCAGACCGCAGGTGGGGGTGGCAAAACAATCATTGTAGCTGCCAATGGGAATGTTATAAGAGAAGATATTATACTGGTTCTGGGTATGGTGAGCTGGCAATTCAATGGTAATTTTATTGGTGAGAGGATAGCAAATGCGCAGTGTGCCATGTTTCCCCGGTGCGCTGGCCGTTTCGATGAGTTTGGCCTTGTGGAGTAAATCTACATGAAACGCAGCGCTGGAGACAGCGATGTCGAGCTTTTTGGCCAGCTGAACAATGCTGATCCCGCTGTTCAAATTGATCAGTTCCAGAATATCCAATCTGGTAGTGGAGGAGAGCGCATGGGCAAGTGTGGCAATCTCCTCTTTATTGGCTTCCAACAGTGTGAAATTAGTGGCTGTGAAATGTTCCATGAGCTTGACACCTCTTTTGCAGAAAAATGAATATGGCCAAAAAGTTTACAATTACAATGTATTGTACTATACCACTTGGCTGGAGTCAATTGCTTTGTATGAAACAGAGGAAATTGGGAAGAAATAGCAATAGAAAGTAGAAGCAACATGAAAATAGGATTGAATCCTATTTATTACAGCAAAATTGTTTGCAAATAGTAAAAATAATGGTTGAAATGCTGTAATAAACTGTGTTATTGTATAGATACAACAAAAAAGAATAAGAAATAACACAGTTTAATACAGTAATAATGAAATAAATATAGCAAAGAAGATAGAGAATGGATTTCCTTTGAAAGTTTCAGAAAGCATGGACCTGCTACAAGGGGAAAATAAGGGGAGGGGGATAAAGAGATACAGAGTAATTATGCAGGATGCCCAACTGATATTTTCAAAAAAGTTGATTATATAAAAAAGGAGGAGACAGGTATGAGGAGATTTATGGCTGTGCTGCTAGGGGTTTTACTTATTGTGAGCACTCTTTGTGCATGTGCAAGTTGGCAAGGGGCCATTCGGGTGACGGAAGCTGAGGAAGAAAATGTGCAGAGCAGCAAAAACCATGAGGACGGAACAGCTTTTGGAAAGTATGAGGAGCCATTGAAGATCAAGACCATCAAATATTTGGACTCCACAGTTGCAGGATATCTTTCTATCCTGGAAAACACCACTGGTGAGACATTGGAGGATAATCGCTGGACCAGAGATTACGCGGAAAAGCTGAATCTGGAATTTGAGTATATGATGACAGGCAGCGGAAGTGCCTATGAGAATTCCTTCGCAGGTATGATGGCAAGTGGAGAATTGCCGGATATTTTCCCAGTAGGCTTGAGCAGCTATCAGGACTTGGTGGAAGCAGACTTGATTTGGGATCTTACGGATCTGTATGAACAGTATGTGGGGGAAGCAACCCAGATGGTATTGGACGAGGCAGGCAGAAGTGTGTTTGACGCAATCACCATAGATGGGAGAATGTACGGCGTACCTCAGGCAAAATCCCAGTATGACACCTACAAATATCTGTGGATTCGCAGGGACTGGATGGAGGCTGTAGGCGTGACACAGGCGCCGGCTACGGTATATGAGCTGGTGGATTTGATGGGCAAATTTGTGGAGCAGAAGCCAGGGGGAAAAGAAAACACATATGCCTTCCCCTTGTCCAAGGATCTTTGGTTTAATCTGGAAGGATTCTTCTGGTGTTTCGGTGCATACCCTGACAGCTGGATTGTGGATGAGAATGGCAATATCAAGAAAGGCATTATCGATGACAATATGCGGGAGCCCCTGGAAATCCTGCAGCAAATGTACCGGGACGGGTGGATTGACCCAGAGTATATCACCTGCAGCTATGGAGGAACCAAAACTTTAGTTGCAAATGAGCAGGTAGGTATCTATATTGGGACCCACTATAATGCCACAGATGTGCTACTTGCTTCCTACAATAAAAACAACGCTGCTGACTGGGCAGTATTTCCCTGGCCTGGCAGACAGGAAGGCAGCGAAGCCGTTGCCGAGTTAGAATTGGGGATGGATGATATTTTGGTAGTAAATAAGAACTTTGAGCATCCAGAAGCGGTGTTTAAGATGCTGAATCTTTACTATGAAAATCTTTATGGCGAGACAGGTGATTACGAACACTGGGGAAATGATGAGACAGACCAGATCTGGGCAATTGGGCCTTTGTTCTCCTACAGAGCCCTGGTAAATGCAATTCCATACCGTGATATTCGGGATGTGCTGAACGGAACAAAGGCAGAGTCTGAACTCTCGGGACTTAGCAAGGATTATTATGACAGCGCTGTGGTTCAAGACCGCTATGACTGGAAAATCATGTTTGGGGACAACAATTCTGACAGGGTAAGCGGGGGTAGCTGCGCCGGGTACTTTCTGGATCGAGTGGCCAATGGGGAGATCCAATCCTTTACGGATGCCTATGTGGCAGGCCCCACAGAGTCCATGAAGCTGTATGGGGCGGAGCTGTCCACCCAGGCGGATATTTATTTCAACGGGGTGATTCAGGGGGAGAAAAATGTGGAGGAAGATTTTGACACCTTTGTGGAAGCATGGCTGGGCGGCGGGGGACGGCAGATGACGGAGGAAGCAAATGCCTGGTATCAGAGTACCCTGGACAAATGACAGGAAATGGCGGGGGATACGAAAGTAAGAGACAGGTAAATTTCTATGAGACAAGGAGGGGAGGAGAATGGACAAAATGCTCAAAAAGATAGGAAGAGCCAAGCTGCCACTTCATCTGATGATGCTGCCAGCAGTGATTATCAGTATTGTATTCTGTTATGTTCCCATGTACGGCATTGTGATTTCTTTCCAGAAATTTATTCCTGCAAAGGGTCTGTTTGGAGCGCAGACATGGGTGGGGTTAAAAAATTTTCAAGTGGTTTTCTCAAATTCCCGAATTTGGCAGATCGTTTCTAACACAGTGGTGATATCCGTGGGAAAAATTCTGCTGGGCAATTTTGTGGCCATCTCATTTGCGCTCCTTTTGAATGAAGTGCGAAACAAGGTGTTCAAGAAATCGGTTCAGACAGTGGTTTATTTTCCGTATTTTTTATCATGGGCATTGTTTGCCGGAATTCTGATCAATATCTTGTCTCCCAGTACAGGGATTGTGAACAATGCAATTAAGCTATTGGGCATGGAACCAGTATACTTTTTAGGGGACCCCAGGCTTTTTAAGAGTACGATTATCGGCACCTCCGTTTTTAAGAGCTTTGGCTATGATACCATTATCTACCTGGCAGCCATCTCAGGGATCGATCCTACCCTCTATGAGGCAGCAGGGGTAGATGGCGCAGGGAGACTAAGGCAGGTCTGGCATATTACACTTCCCGGGATACGCTACATCATTGTTCTGTTGCTGGTGCTGAACATCGGAAACATTTTAAACGGAGGATTCGACCAGGTTTACAATCTGTTGAACAACAATGTGCTGGAGGCAGGAGACATTCTGGATACCTATGTATATCGCATGGGTGTCATCCAGCAGCAATACGGTGTATCCACGGCGGTGGGGTTGATGAAATCGGTGGTTTCCCTTGTCCTGACGGCAGGCTCCTATGTCTTTGCCATAAAGGTAATGGATTACAGAATATTCTGAGGTGATGGCGATGAAAGTAAAAAGAGGGATCAAACCTTCACACAGCAAGGACAGGCCTTCGATTCTTGTGTTTCGTATCTTTAATACAATATTTCTGGGAGGAACAGCTCTCACATGCGTGGTACTGCTGCTCCATGTAGTGGCGTTGTCTTTGAGTAATAATGACGCTATTGTCAGTAATGAGGTGACTCTATTCCCCGTTGGATTTACGCTGACAGCTTACAAAAAGCTTCTGGAAAACACAAGATTCTGGATGGCATTTGGCCGCTCCATCCAGAGAGTGCTCCTTGGACTTGCAGTAAACATGACTTTGGTGGTCTCCTGTGCATATCCCCTTTCAAAGTATCCTCAGGAGTTTCGAAGTCGAAATATCTATTTTTGGTTTTTTTACATCACAGCGCTTTTCTCCGGGGGAATGATTCCACTCTATGTGGTGATCAATGAGCTGGGGATGATGGACAGCCTGTGGGCCCTGGTTTTGCCCACAGGGGTTTCCATGGGAAATATCGTTTTGCTGCTGAATTTTATCAGGCAGCTTCCAAAGGGAATGATGGAGGCAGCGGAGATAGACGGAGCAGGTGAACTGGCGAAGCTGATAAAAATCGTGATTCCATGCAGCAAACCCTGTCTGGCATCTATTATGCTATTTACCATAGTGGGACATTGGAACAGTTGGTTTGACGGCATGCTGTATTCCACCACCACACAGTCCTATCCCCTTCAGAGTTATCTGCAATTGATTGTGGTGCAACAGAATTTCTCCGCTGCGGGAATCACAGATCCGGAAGCCCTGGAGGAGCTGTCCAGCACCACCATGCAGACGGCACAGATTGTGGTGGCCATGCTGCCTGTGCTGTTGATCTATCCGTTCTTCCAGAAATACTTTATGTCAGGCATTGTCCTGGGCAGTGTCAAAGAATAAGAAATCACAGAAGGGAAGAGAAAGTATGAATGAAAAAAAGAGTATTATCCTAAATCTAGTTCTAATGGTCCTGGCTGTCCTGCTGATTATCCTAGCAGTGCTTACGGTGGGAAGGGGGCAAAATACCAAGGGCACAGAGGAAGCACTGACTTACCAGGAATTTTCAGAGAAATATACATACAAAAATACCAAGGGCCAGGGCGGCATTGCCCACATGGGCGATCCCCATGTATTCTGGGATGAGACTTCCGGGAAATGGTATATGACAGGGACCGCTGATGGAAGAGAAGTTAAGGTTTGGTCCAGCCCTGACTTGACCAGCTGGGGAAATGAAACAGTGGTTATGAAAAACGAGGATATCCCCTGGGCCTTTTATGATCCTGACAATGGTGTATATGGTCTGTGGGGTGCGGAGATTCATAAGATAGGCGACACATACTATCTGTACTTCTCCACATGGGGGACAGAAGAAAACGCAGAGGCTGCTACCAGCCCAAGAATCGGTGTGGCTACCTGTGACACCGTAGACGGAACCTATGTGGCAAAGGAGGAGCCTTTGTTCGATTTTGGCTATTCTACCATTGATAATCACTTGTTTACGGATGATGACGGGAAGAGATATCTGGTGTATTGTCGGGATGCCACAGACAATATTGCCAATGACAGGCATGAGAGCCATATCTACATTGTGGAGATGGGGGAGGACTGTATGTCTGTGAAGGAGGACAGTGAGCCACAGTGCTTGATTACGCCAGAGTATGACTGGGAGTGTGCAACGCCTGACCCTAAGTGGGTGTGGACGGAAGGGTGCTGGATGCAGAAAATGGATGGGAGATACTATCTGTTCTATTCTGCAGGAAAATACAGTACCTGGGATTATTGTATTGGCTATGCAGTAAGCGACGCTCCTACAGGACCCTTTGTGAAGAATCCAGAACCCCTGATGAAGACCTTTGCAAATCAGCTTTCAGGCCCTGGCAACAATTCTTTCTTTGCCAGTAAGGACGGTAAGGAACTGTTCACTGCCTATCATATGCACACACACTCGGAGAAGCCTTCTGGGGACAGATATCTCAATATTGACCGAATTGGTCTACGTGAGGATGGAACTGTGTATGTAAATGCGCCTACCTTTACGGATCAGCCCCTGCCCTCTGGCGAAAAAGAAGGGCATACCTTGCTTTCTGATGAGGCCGAAATCATTGCCGATACTGCCCAGGGCTACAGTGCTTCCGGCATAAATGACGGAGAGGTGGCAGTGGTTGCAAGATTTAAAGACAGGGAATGGTGCTGCGCAAAGCCTGTGGCCCAGGCGGTTCTTCGCCTGGAGTGGGATAAGGAGGTAGAAGTAAACTCGATTTTTCTCTACAATTCCATTGTGGAGAATCATGCTTCCCACAAGGTGAATATCAAACTCAGCAATGGGGATGTTCTTGAAGGCGTTAAGCTGGGGGAATTTGGTGGCGAGGCAGGGATTGTGAATCTAAACAGCGTGAAGACAAAATGGATGGAAATCACAGTGGCTGAGGAAACACCTGGGCAGACCGCCTTTGCCCTGAGCGAAGTCATGGTATTCGGTACAAAGTAAACGGAGGGGCACAAATATGTTTTGTTCAATTGACAAAAAGGGAAAATGCTGGAGCGCTGAGAGGGCATGGCAGTGGTATGAGAGTAAGCCGCTGATCATTGGCGTGAACTATCTTCCCAGGACAGCCATCAATTCCACAGAGATGTGGCAGAGAGAGACATTTGACAAGGCTACCATCGATCAGGAGCTGGGATGGGCCCAGGATAGAGGCTACAACTCCGTGAGAGTATTTTTGCAATATCTGGTTTTTGCCCATGAGAAGGAGGGCTTCCTTGAGACCTTTGAACAGTTTCTGCAGATCGCTGATTCCCATGGGATCAGTGTGGTGCCTATCTTGCTGGATGACTGCGCGTTTTCAAATCTGGAGCCCTATCTGGGGAGACAGAATGACCCTACGCCTTTGGTCCACAACAGCGGCTGGACTCCCAGTCCTGGAATGACCTATAGTGAAAATGCGGAAAAAATGCCGTTGCTTGAGAACTATATTAAAACCGTCCTGGAGGCCCATTCCTGTGATCAGCGAATTTTGATGTGGGATCTCTACAACGAAAGCGGAAACAACAACCGTGGCACAAAATCCCTGTATCTCATGGAAAAAGCCTTTGAATGGGCGAGAACAGTGAACTGCTCTCAGCCGCTGACAGCCTGCTATTGGGCCACAGTGAATGGGACGGCAGTACATGACTGCCTGTTCAATGATCTGAAAGCCCTGGAACTGTCAGATGTGATTACATACCATCAATATGCCAATGCACAGAATGCGGATCTGCTGGTTTCCAGACTAAAGACATTGGGCTATCCGGTGATCTGTACAGAGTGGATGGCCAGGGTATTCCTGGACTCCTACATTCAGACAGTGCTTCCGGTGTTCGAGCGGGACAAAATTGGATCCTATCACTGGGGATTGGTGAATGGAAAGACCCAGACCCATATTCCCTGGAATTGGGACAAGACAAAGGGGGAACCGAAGGTGTGGTTCCATGATGTACTCTATGCAGACGGATCGGCCTACAGCGAGGACGAGATGCAGTTGATCAGACAAGTGGCAGAGCGCAATCAATAATATTGGAGGATAAAATATGCTGAAAAGTAAAATAACCACTATCATTCTAGGTATCATATGTGTTGTAACAATCATAGCTTTGATTTTAATCCCCAGATTTTCCAAATCTCCCACAATCTATGACACCAATGACAGAGATATGGGAAAAGAGACAGTAGAATGGATAGAAGACTACGAAAATGTCAGCGAACCTGTGGCCACAGAGGATAAGGCAATGGTAAAAGGAGAGTACCAGACTTCCGGGGACTGCATCCGCCTGGAAAAACAGGAGACCATTGACGCAGATAACTATGGCACTGGCTATGATCTGATGTATATCGAAGAAAACCTGACAGATTTTTCGATTTCTGCGGATATTACCATTGAGGACACAGAATTCAACGAGTTTGCCAAAGCAGGGCTCAAGATCGCAGTGGACGAGGAAAAATATTTCTCTGTATTTATTCTGCCCTCCACCGGTGAATTCTGCCTGCTTTCTACCCTGGATGGTGGACTGAATTGGGTCCAGATCTGGCCCTGCATTTCGATTCCTGGTTTTGACATTGATCAGCCTACGGAATTGAAGCTTGTAAAGACGGGAGAAGTCATTGAAGTCTATGTAAACGGGGAGCTGAGGCATACGGAGACCGAGTTCAAAATTGGTTCGGACACCCCGGTGAAGGTGGGGGTAACCTCTGAGGCAGTAGGCCCAGTTGTCTATACAGATGTAGTAATTGAGGAAGGCCAGGAAGGAAACTGATATGAAAGGAAAACTAATACTGAAGCCAGTGAAAATGCATATGGAGATCATGGAAGAGCTGGAGAGGAGAGGGCTCATTGAGAGACTGGCTCCCTCACGGGAAAAGCATAGAGTTCCCGTGGGGAGAAAGGAGGGTCGGGGCGAAAAGCTTTATGTGTCCAGGGCTTCCTCCGGTGGACATACCCTGGTGGCCTGCGCCATTGACAATGATACCTTTTCCTCTTTTGCAACCCATCAGGAAAATGAAGAGTTTCTTTTGCTGGGTGGGGTGGACGAAAGGCCTATGTATCTTTTGATCTGTCTGCTTAGCCGCGAAGAGCTCCTGGAAAAGATGCAGAAGGGGACTTTGACAGGGGAAGATTTCGTGTTGCTGGACTGTGTATTCAATGACCCGGAGCTGAGCTTCTTTGTGATGAAGGAGGGTGTTCCCCATGGAGAATGCGCCTATGGGAGCGGTCGGCCTGCCACCTTTTATGTGACAGAATGCGAGGGGATACGCCTGGATAAGATTGATTTATATAAAGACTATGAGGTTGTAATTAAGTAGGCAGGAACTGGCAGAAGAATGTTTTCTTGAGTGATAAGACAGATAGCAAAGCGTAAAAGCGTGACGGAACAATTTTGTCTACAATTAACCGACAAATGGCGGCAGGGAGATTTTCTTTTCTCTGTTGCCATTTTCTTATTAATTATTTTCTGTATCGTCACGAGTGATTTCATAGTAATTCTCTTAGGTATTTATCTCATATCTTCTTCCATTGATTTTCTGCGGCAAACCATTTCTCTGTAAACTTTTTGCCTTTTACTGCTGCTGTAAATGTTTTTGTCATAAAAATATTTATTGTTTTCAGCACAATACTATAATCATCGGTTTTGGCGTCAATCTTACGGACAAAAGCTTTCCATTTCTTCTGCATTGCTTCGTCACTGTCAAATGCCATAACTTGTTCAAACTGTTCTACTGTAAAGATAACGCTGTTTTGTTCTTTATAATCCAGTAGAAATTTATTATACAGCCGCATCTCATAAATTCTGTTTGCAGG